>JAGLDI010000114.1 GCA_023145655.1 Desulfuromusa sp.
GAAGAAGAGATTCTTTCACACCTTGCCCGGTTATTGATCCCAAAGACCAATCCATATCATGATTGGCTTAAAACAGTGATTGACGATGCCTACCAGCGCTTGCTGGCACCATCGATTGAGGTAGAGCTACGGCTACAGGCAAAACAAGCTGCCGATACAGAAGCAATCCGGGTATTTAGCAAAAACCTGCGTAACCTGCTACTCGCTCCACCAGCCGGCAACTTTCGGGTCCTTGGGGTTGACCCAGGCTTGCGAACCGGGTCCAAGTTAGCAGTGGTCGATCAGACTGGTCGCTTCCTTGACCATGTCACAATCTATCCTCATACCGGTCGAGGGCGGGTAGAAGAAGCACAGCAAATGCTCCTTAGCCTGATTAAGAAACATCGGGTTGAGATGGTGGCCATCGGCAACGGAACAGCTGGTCGTGAGATGGATCGGTTGGTAAAGCAATGCCTCAAAGAGACGGGGATAAAGCTACCGGTGGTGATGGTCAGCGAAGCGGGCGCCAGTGTCTATTCTGCCTCCGATATAGCCCGTGAAGAATTTCCCGATCTCGACTTGACGGTGCGGGGGGCAATCTCCATTGCCCGGCGGCTGCAAGACCCGCTGGCTGAGCTGGTTAAAGTTGACCCTAAAAGTATCGGGGTGGGACAATACCAGCACGACGTCGCTCAAACTGCCTTGAAAAAAGCCCTGGGAGAAGTCATCGAATCCTGTGTCAACTATGTCGGAGTTGATCTGAATACAACCAGTTGGGCATTGCTTAGCTTTGTTTCCGGAATCAGTGAGTCACTGGCAAAATTGATCGTGAGCTACCGGGATGAGAACGGGGAGTTCAAACAACGCAAACAGCTCCTCAAGGTTCCACGCTTTGGACAAAAAGCCTTTGAGCAGGCAGCTGGTTTTTTACGGATCCGCGCTGCTGAGCACCTTTTGGACAATACTGCTGTTCACCCGGAACGCTATCAATTGGTACAACAGATGGCCACCGATGCCGGAGTTGATTTACCCACATTAGTTGCCGATCCAGCACTATTGGACGCCATCGACCTCAACCGCTATGTCTCAACAGATGTTGGCTTACCAACTCTGCATGACATTATCAGCGAACTTAAAAAACCGGGGCGTGACCCACGTGAAATATTTGTTTCTACCAGCTTTCGTGAAGATGTGATGGAGATTAAAGACATTCAGGAAGGGATGGTTTTAAATGGCACCATAACTAACGTCGCCGCTTTCGGTGCATTTGTTGATATCGGAGTTCATCAGGATGGATTAGTCCATATCAGCCAGCTTGCCGACCGGTTTGTCAAAGATCCCAACGATGTGGCAAAGGTTGGGCAGCAGGTTCAGGTTCGTGTCCTCGAGGTTGACTTGCAGCGAAAACGGATATCGTTAACCATGAAGCGGGACGGGGAACAAATAAATAAAACCACTGGGATACAAAAAAAGAGAAAGCCTGAACGGGTCAAAGTCAAAGTTAAAGCAGGACAAACCCAAGATACCCACAGTAGTCTGGCAGCCGCGCTGCAAAAATCTGGATTTCGGGTAAAAAGGGGAAAATGACCAAAAAGAATAAACCCGGAGGTATAAAAACCCATCCGACAAGTTATAGCAAGACGACTTAGCGGTATAATTCCATCGACAATTATCAAAAAAGAGAGGAACCCTATGGACGTTGCAAAGAGTATGAGGACAAAACTGATTATCGCCAGACCGGACTCCGACTACAAGAGTCTGCTATGTAAAATTACAAGCTCCACTCCACGGCAGATCTACATTGTGGATGAGAATTATAAATTGCTCGGAATTGTCACCTCCCTGGATCTTCTCAAAGAGGTGATGCCATCCTATATGAACGCAGATCTGGCTCGTTCCCTGACCGATGGGGCTGACCTACTCCAGAAACAGGTTGAAAAGGTTAAAGACAAGTGTGCCAGTGAGATCATGACCACAAAAATTAAATTTCTACGCCCTGAGGATCAACTCTTTGAGGCTAATGCCCTGATTGCCGAGACCGGTTTTAACACTCTGCCCGTTCTTGATGAAGATGGAAAAATCCTTGGAGAGATTTCTCGTCGGGACATTATGATAAGGCTGATCAACAACTGTACAGATTTCAACCATAATGACGAAACACTTGTGGATCTCTCATTACTCTAGCCTTAATGATGTGCCGACCATTCTATAAATAGGAGCAACTCATGTTCTGGGTAGCAACAACAATATTTCTGGTAGCATACGCGCTTATTATCTCTGAAAAAATCCACAAAACCAAAGTTGCCCTGTTTGGCGCAGCACTCATCCTGATCACCAAAGTTCTGCTGCAGGAAGAAGCATTTCACAATATGGAGCTTGGTGTTGACTGGAATGTTATTTTTCTCCTCATTTCGATGATGATTATCATCAATATCATGACAAAAACCGGGGTTTTCCAGTACGTTGCGATCAAATGTGCCAAGCTGGCAAAAGGGGAACCGTTCCGGCTTATGATGCTGTTTGCAATCATCACTGCTGTCGGCTCTGCCTTTCTTGATAATGTCACTACGGTTCTCCTCCTGGTACCGGTGACACTCTTCATCGCTGACCAGCTGGAGATCAATCCCATCCCCTACCTGATTACTGAAGCTATGGCATCTAACATCGGTGGCACTGCGACCATGATCGGTGACCCCCCAAACATCATGATTGCCTCAAAAGCCGGGCTCGATTTTATGGATTTTATTGTCCATTTGACTCCAGCGATCATTATTATTTTTCTTTTCTGGATGCTGGCGTGGAAAATAATTTTTGGCAACCGACTGCATGTCCGGGAGGAGCTCAAGAAAAGGGTGATGACTCTGCAGGAAAAGGAACAGATCAAAGATGTCGTACTGCTGAAGAAATCATTGGTCGTTCTGGGTCTGACCATTCTGGGCTTTATGCTACACGGATTTTTCCACTATGAGCCCGCTACAGTTGCCCTGATGGGGGCCACCACCCTGCTGCTTATTTCTGGAGAAGAACCTCAGAGTATCCTTGCCGAAGTGGAGTGGCCAACAATTTTCTTTTTCATTGGTCTGTTTATCATCATCGGCGGGATCGTCAAGGTCGGATTAGTCGCGGATATGTCACAGGCAATGATTGCCGTCACCAACCCACAACCAGAAAACATGACGCTGCTGGCAATGGTCATGCTCTGGTTCTCGGCCATCAGCTCTGCAGTTGTCGACAATATTCCCTTTGTTGCCACAATGAATCCACTGCTCATCGATATGATTCATAAGGTCTACGATCTGCCACCGGGAACCGCAACGGGCGAGCATATTCAGCATCTGGCAATGATGCCGGTCTGGTGGTCTCTGGCTCTGGGAGCCTGTCTCGGTGGTAATGGCTCCCCTATCGGGGCCTCGGCCAATGTTATTGTGGTTGGTCTGAGTGAAAAGGCGGGACATAAAATCAGCTTCGGCCAGTTTCTCAAGTATGGTATCCCCGTCATGATCTTCACGGTTTTTTTGTCGATGATCTATGTCTACGTTCGCTACTATATCCTCAAATGGTATTAACCCTCTCTGTGGATAAAAAAAGGCGGCCAGATAGCGGTCGCCTTTTTTTTTGAATTTTGTAAAAAGTTGTTACTTCCCCCATTTCTCCCTGATCCGTTGCACCGCTGTTTCAATATTCTCCCGGTCGCCAAAGGCCGAAAGACGGAAATATCCTTCACCGCTGGGGCCAAAGCCACTGCCGGGGGTACCAACGACGTAACATTCGTTCAGTAATTTGTCGAAGAAATCCCAACTACTCATCCCTTCCGGAGTTTTCAGCCAGATGTAGGGGGCATTGATGCCACCGAAACATTGAATCCCTGCAGCAGTCAGTCCTTCACGGATAATCCGGGCATTTTCCATATAAAAATCAATGATCTCTTTAACCTGAGCCCACCCTTCATCACTGTATACAGCTGCGGCAGCTTTTTGTACCGGGTAGGATGCACCATTGAATTTGGTGCACTGCCGACGGTTCCAGAGTTTGTTGAAACTGTATTTTTCACCACTGGCAGTGGTTCCCATCAGTTCCTCCGGAACGACGGTCAGACCACAGCGAACCCCGGTAAAACCAGCGGTTTTAGAAAAAGAACGAAACTCAATAGCACATTGTTTAGCCCCCTCAATCTCGTAGATTGAATGGGGAATGTCAGGTTCAGTAATGAATGCTTCGTAAGCAGCATCAAACAAAATAACTGAGTCATTTTTAATAGCATAATCAACCCAGGCTTTTAACTGCTCTTTAGTAGCTACTGTCCCGGTTGGATTGTTGGGGTAGCAGAGATAGATAAGGTCGACTTTTTCACTTGGAAAATCGGGGTTAAATCCATTCTCTTCGGTGCAGGGCATATAGACCAGTCCATCATAATACCCCTGCTCATTGATGTCTCCACTTCGACCGACCATGACGTTAGTATCATTGTAGACCGGATAAACAGGATCACCGATCGCCACCTTGTTACCCAGATCAAAGATATCAAGAATATTGCCACTGTCGCACTTAGATCCATCAGAAATAAACACTTCGGACGTTTTAAGCTCGACACCCAGTGGTTGGTAGGCTTTATCAATGATAATTTGAGCAAGCCAGTCATAGCCCTGCTCAGGACCATAACCATGAAAAGTGCTTTGATCAGCCATCTCATCAACCCCCCGATGAAAGGCCTTGAGTACCGCAGGAACCAGTGGTTTAGTCACATCACCAATACCAAGGCGGATCACATTGGCACCTGGATTGGCAGCGGTAAATTCATTAACCCGACGACTGATTTCAGGAAAAAGGTACCCCGCTTGAAGCTTGAGATAATTATCATTGATACGTGCCATATAAATCTCTCCAAATTATTAATCCACAAAGAGCGGTAAAGTAACCACCCTACTGTCAGATATTTTTTTCGTCATTTATTATCAGCTTAAACCCAACACGTCCTGCATATCGAAAAGCCCGGAAGATTTCCCCTCCAGCCATTGACATGCACGTACCGCCCCACGGGCGAACATGTCACGGCTCATTGCCCGGTGGCTGATCTCTATCCGTTCTCCCATACCGATAAAATAGACGGTATGTTCACCCACAATATCTCCCCCACGAACCGTTTGCATCCCAATTTCTTTTTTAGTCCGCTCTCCGCACATCCCCTCACGGTGATAATTGGCTACCCGGTTATAATCACGCCCCAGAGTTTCTGCGACAATTTCGCCCATCCGAACCGCCGTTCCGGAAGGGGAATCCTTCTTCTTGTTGTGGTGCAGTTCAACAACTTCGACGTCAAAATCATCGCCGAGAATTTTAGCCGTCTCCTTGAGCAGTTTAAAGCAGGCATTGACCCCAACACTCATATTGGGAGCGAGGACAATTGGAATCTGTTCTGCATATTTTTCCACTGCAGTTTTCTGCTCAGGGGTGAAACCTGTCGAGCCACTGACTACCATTTTTCCGAACTTGGCACAGATTTCCAGATTGTTCAGTGTCACCTCAGGAAAGGTAAAATCGATCAGAATATCGGCTGTTTTCATTGCGGCAGCAAGGTCATCAGTAATCGGCACTCCCAGTTCTCCAACGGCGGCAAGCAATCCGGCATCTGTGCCAATCTGAGGGTGTCCTGGGCGCTCTATTGCACCAGTCAGCTCTAATCCATCTGCGGCCTTGACTGCTTGAATTAAACGACCACCCATACGACCGGCAGCCCCGACAACAGTAACTTTCATACCATTAATCCCTTTTACTTGATCAAATTGTGCTTACGCAACACCACTTGTAACTTTTCCAGAGTATCTGCCTGCATTGCAACCAGAGGGAGACGAACATCAGTTTGACATTTTCCCATCAGAGCGGCCGCCGTTTTGACCGGAACCGGATTTGACTCAATAAACATTGCCTGATGGACATCGAGAAGTTGTAAATGCAGCGTCTTCGCTTCATCCCAATACCCTTCCTGAATCGCTTCAACCATCCCCTTAACCTGCTTTGGCATAATGTTCGCCGTCACCGAAATAACCCCTT
>JAGLDI010000115.1 GCA_023145655.1 Desulfuromusa sp.
TGCCGTTGTTTAATACCGCAGCACTGCATGCTCAACATGCACTTGATTTTTCATTTATTGGTGAATAAAATATCGTAGACCATTCAAATAATATTGGAGAGTAAGTAACAACGAATTTTTGGTGATCTTTCGGTACAAAGATTCAAACTTTTCTCAAAGCAAGTATCACATTGGCAGAAAAAATAAGTAACGCCCCACACCAGCCTGAGATTGCCAGCGCTGGATCAGCTACCAATACCGGGCCGAGCAGGGCAGCCAACAATATTCTACTGGAAGAAATGATGGAGCCCTCTACTGCAGTGACATACAAAAAACCGTAGGTGATCAAATATTGTCCGAGCACACCAGCCGCCGAACAGCTCAGTAGAAAAAATAACTCCTCTAAATTTGGCATATAGATTGCGTCATGGAAAAATATCAGCATCAAAATTGTACCCAGACCAAACATGAAAAAAAGTATTGTTTGTGAATCGTGGTAGCGCCTGCTGATATTAAGGTAAATAATCGCTGCTGCTGCGGTTACTCCAGAACTGAGACCCCATAGATTTGCCCAGCCGGGATCAATATCGCCCGGTGAAAGAACCAGCCAAACTCCTACAAATGCCACCGCAACAATCAGCAGTGATAAAAAATCGCGCTGTCCCCGAAGAAAAAACCAGGCGAATATGGCAACAAAAAGAGGGTAGGTCATGTTGAGGATATTTGCCTCAGCTACAGATCCCGCCTCAACCGCCTTATAAAAACAGAATACGGCAATGGTATTGGCCACCGTTCGACCAATAAGATAATGGTATTTTTGAGGCCGTATCTTTTGTTTCTGCAGAATCATAGTCGTGGAAACGACTATGAAGCCGAGCAGAAGCCGGGCAAAAACAAAATAGGCAGATTCAATGGTCACATGGGGCGCAGCCCAGCGAATTATGAGTGTGGCCAGATAAAAAAAGAAGGCAGATCCAAAAACAGCAAACCAGCCGACGGCTTGACGGGACACTTTTGGATTAAACCCAGACAATGGGATATTCATGGATAATTAAACCGTTATCGAAAACAGAAAAGGTTTATCAAGTGGTTCTGAAAATAGTATCTGATAGAACTACCAACTTTTACTGCTGGGATCCTGATTTCTCAGAAAAATATTTCCGTTCCGGTCGCCCCACAGCACCGTAGATGAGTTCGGCAGTCAGTTGCCCTGCCGCTGTCAGGTATTCCAGGTAGCGGCGAGCGGTGGTACGGCTGGCACCGATCTGCCGGCCGACTTCCTCGGCACTATGTCCCTCCGGGTGCGGTTGATCGAAAACAGTGCGGATTTTTTTCAGTGTCAGCGGATCAATCCCTTTGGGATACACTGGTTCTCCGGGGCTTGTACCTTTGTAGGGATGTAATAAGCGATCAACATCCTGTTGGTTGAGGGTGTTTTCTATTTGCAACTGCTGGCGGTATTCACGAAAACGTTTCAATGCTTCCTGAAAGCGGGGAAACATGACCGGCTTGAGGATATAATCGAAAACGCCACCGTGCATCGCTTCTTGCAACGGTTCCAGTTCTTTGGCCGCAGTGATTAGAATTACGTCGGAGGCTTGGCGACGGGAGCGCAACTTCCAGAGGATTTCGGTCCCTAACCCTTTAGGAAAGTAAAGATCTAGAAGGATCAGGTCTGGTTCCAGTAGTTCCGACATCTTTTCGGCATCTTCCAGTGTGCCGGCGATTCCGCAGACTGAAAAATCTGGAACCTTTTCGGTAAAATGGCGATGAATTTCAGCAATCCTTGGATCGTCCTCGGCAATCAGCACACTAAAATCCATATCAACGACTCCTCTGCTTTGGGATAAAGACAGTGAATAGTGCACCACCTAGTTCACTGTCGCTCAGGGTAATCTGCCCGTGTAGATCATTCAATGCGCACATAACCAGGTGGAGGCCATGGCCACGATCTTTCTGCTTGGTGGTGAACCCCCGGTCAAAAATCTTCGCGGTAATTTGCGCCGGGATTCCTGGCCCGGAATCCCCGATTTCGAAGACCAGATCGTTGCCGGAATCGGTCATCGAAATTGTCACCTGAGGCTTATTATCGCTGTGCAGAGCGGCATCGAAAGCATTATCGATCAAATTGCCGAGAATGGTGACAGCCTTTTCCCGATTCAGGTCGGCCGGGACGTCGATCAACTGGCTCTCCGGATCAATCACCAAATCGATTCGTAATTCCTGAGCATGATTATACTTGCCAATGATAAAGGCAGCCAATACCGGGTGGGGAACCGCTTTGGCAAGAAAGGCGATCAACCCCTGATAACCGGCGGTCTCTTTGCCAATCAAATCGAGAGCCTCTTTTTCGTGACCAATCTGGATTAATCCGGCAATTGTGTGTAATTTATTGGAATATTCATGGGTCTGGGCCCGCAGCAGTTCCGAATACTCTTTGACCTGCGAAAGCTGCTTGGCGAGGATGTCCAACTCGTCTTTACGCCGAAAACTGGCGACGGCGCCAACGACCTGTTCCTTTTCAACCATTGGTACCGTATTGATAATCATTGTCGTGCCAGACACCTCAAACTCCTGATCATAATGCTGTTGTCCACCACTTAAGACCCTGCTTAACTTGGCTCCAGGCAAAATATCGCGAATGTGTTGGCCAATGATCTCCTCTTCACAGGTTTTATCCAGGCTTTCAATAGCAACCCGATTGACAACGGTCACTTGTGCCTCGTGGTCGATGGCAATAATCCCCTCACGGATTGATTCAATAATTGAGGATCGCTCACTGAACAGGTGTGCGATCTGCTCTGGTTCAAGGCCGAAAATGGCTTGTTTGAAACGGTTAGAGATTGTGACGGCACCGAAAACACCGAGTAACATCAAACCTCCGATCAGAATTCCTCCCTTGAACTGCTGTTCGTGGACAATCCCGCGCACGTTTTCCTGTAGATAACCGACAGAAACGACCCCGACGATCTCTTGATTACTATTGAAGATTGGCACTTTACCGCGAATCGAAGGGCCTAGAGTACCCACGGCACGTGAAATGTAGGATTTGCCCTGTTCCAGTGCTG
>JAGLDI010000116.1 GCA_023145655.1 Desulfuromusa sp.
ATAACCCCAGCCGGTTTAAGTCCAGCCAAGCGGGCAAGATCTACAGAACCTTCGGTCTGACCGGTTCGGACCAGAACACCGCCCTTTTGGGCGCGCAATGGGAAGATATGGCCGGGACGCGCTAAATCTCTCGCAGTTGTTTGATCAGCAACAGCAACCTGGATGGTATGGGCACGATCAGCAACGGAGATCCCGGTCGTTACACCTAGACGCGCTTCGATTGAAACGGTAAAGGCGGTACCAAAAGAAGAACTGTTGTCAGTGACCATCAAGGGCAAATCCAGCTCATCAGCACGTGCTTCGGTCAGGGAGAGACAAATCAACCCCCGCCCCTGTGTCGCCATGAAATTAATGATTTCAGGCGTCACCAACTCGGCTGCGGCAACAAGATCCCCCTCGTTCTCCCGATCCTCATCGTCAACTAAAATAACCATCTTACCATGACGGATATCATCAAGAGCGGCTTCGATTTTTGAAATTGGCATATATTCAATCCTTTATATTAATTAACAAAGGCGAGTTATCTCATAAAAAACCATTTTTAGCAAGAAAGTCAAAATCGACTTCCCCCTGACCCTGGGTAGTTTTTTCGCCCAGTAACAGACGCTCAACATAACGCCCCAGCAAGTCGGTTTCAATGTTTACCTGTGAGCCTTCACGACAAAGATTAAGTGTAGTTTTCTCTAAAGAATGGGGAATAACTGCAACGGAAAACATGTCATGCTCAACTCGGTTAACCGTCAGGCTTATCCCATCGATTGCAACCGAACCCTTCTCTACCAAGTAACGCATCACCTCTCGGGGGACAACAAACTCAAAACGGATTGCGTTTTGATCCTGATAGCGCCGTCTGACTGTCGCAATACAATCAATATGACCACTGACTAAATGCCCTCCCAGGCGATCTGCAAGGGACAATGCACGTTCAAGATTGACCAGTTGGTTGGGTCGCAACTTCCCCAAAGTGGTACAATTCATGGTTTCCGGTGAGACATCCACACTGAAATAACTCTTATCCCAGGCCGTCACAGTCAGGCAGGCACCATTGACAGCGATACTCTCACCAAGTCGTAGATCAGCATCTACCAGACTGCTGACAATCTGCAACTGTGCCGAATCACCCTGCCGCTTAAGGTTGTGAACTTTACCGACAGACTGTATTAATCCTGTAAACATGAGGGTATATCTCCGGTGATCAGCAGGTCTTCTCCAATTTCTTCATAAGTTAGATCGTCAAGTTTAATAGCCTCCGCCATACTTGGGTACCCGCAACCAGGAAAAAGGCCAAAGGGAGAAGATCCCGCTAATATTTTAGGGGCAACAAACAACATTAACCGGTTAATCAAGCCCGCAGAGAGAGCAGCCCCTGCTAATTTAGCTCCCCCTTCCAGGAGGAGTTTTTGAACATTGCGACGCCCTAATTCTTGCCATAGTGCAGGAAGAGAAACTTTACCGTCAACAACCGGAAAGACAACCACCTCTGCCCCGCCAAGCTGTAATTTTGAAATTTTTTGCTTGTCGGTAGAAATTGTTGCAATCAGAGTTTTTGCCAGCGATTTCTGTTTCAATATCCGACAGTCAACAGGTATTTTCAATTGGCTGTCAACCACCACACGCAAAGGATCACGGCCATGACCTTCGGGAAGTCGAGTGTTGAGCAGTGGATCATCACTCAATACAGTGTTGATGCCAACCATAATTGCTTCCACCCGATCGCGCAACCGATGAACGACTAAACGGCTCTTTTCTCCAGAAACCCACTGAGAATCACCTGTTGCTGTTGCAGTATTACCGTCAAGGGTCGTAGCGGCTTTATAGATGGTGAAAGGGCTACCAGTCAAAATATGGTAGCTAAAAGGGGCAATCAAACGGCGGCATTCATGTTCCAAAATACCATCATGGACTTCAATCCCAGCCTTTTCCAGTTTTTCAACTCCATGGCCAGCAACCAAAGGGTTTGGATCAATTGTCCCTATATAGACAGCTTTGATTCCTGCCGCTATCAGGGCATCGGCACAGGGGGGTGTTTTCCCTTGGTGGGAACAAGGCTCCAAAGTTACATATATCTCAGCACCACGCGCTTTTGTCCCAGCTTGGCGCAAGGCAAATATTTCGGCATGTGGCTCACCTGCCTGAGGATGAAATCCCTCTCCAACAATATTTCCAGAACTGACAATGACCGCACCAACGGGTGGATTGGGGGCAGTTCGTCCCTCCCCTTGCCGAGCTAGGTCGAGTGCCCGTTGCATATAATATTGGTGTTGAAGATCAGACATCCGGTCATAACCCCTGCGGCAAAGATACAAATGCCGGAATGCCTCAAGAGGCATTCCGGCACTATTTTATCCCAAAATTATTTCACTGGGAATGTTTCAATAGATCATTTAATTCAGACATGAACTCATTAATATCTTTAAACTGCCGATAGACGGAGGCAAAGCGGACGTAAGCCACCTCGTCAATTTCATGCAGCATATCCATCACCGCCTCACCAATCAAACTGGCAGAAATCTCTTTATCGCCACACTCCTGAAACTTTCTCTCCAATTGATCAACGAGGGCTTCAATCTGCTCCACCGAAACAGGGCGTTTTTCACAAGCCCGCTGCATCCCGGAAATAATTTTTGCACGATCAAAGGCTTCACGACGACCATCTTTCTTGATCACCCAGGGGAGGATTTCCTCAACCCTTTCATAGGTGGTAAAACGCCGTTCACACTCTGGGCATTCGCGCCGGCGACGCACGCTATTCCCCTCTTTCCCCAACCTTGAATCAACAACTCTGGTATCAGCATGACGACAAAAAGGGCAGTTCATTAATCATTATCTCCGCTGTACTGACGATAGCTTATCCCCGCCTCTGTTAACATATCAAGGGAGAGAGTATCCGGGTACCCTCGTGAAAAAATAATATCAACAATCCCTGCATTAATCAGCATCTTACTACAAATAATACAAGGAGAATCGGTACAATAGAGAGTTGCCCCGGAAATATTGGCACCATGGCGGGCAGCCTGAATAATCGCATTCTGCTCAGCATGAAGTCCACGACACAGTTCATGACGTTCCCCTGAGGGAACCTTCAACTGGTCACGCAGGCAACCGGTCACCTCACAATGGGTAATACCACTGGGTACGCCATTATAGCCTGTGGCCATGATGTTTTTCTCTTTCACCAGCAGAGCCCCCACCTGACGGCGCAAACAAGTTGAGCGGGTTGCCACCAACTTGGCAATCTGCATAAAATACTCGTCCCAACCGGGTCTATCCATTATGGCACCTACTTCAATCGATGTGCATAAAGGGGGAATCTTTGACAGAGAACTTTGACCTCTGCTTTAATTTTTGCCAATTCCGCACCATTTTCAATGTTTTTGAGGGCCCGGTCTATCCACTCTGCGACCTGCAGCATTTCAGCTTCTTTCAAACCGCGGGTTGTGGTAGCCGGAGTTCCAATCCGAATACCGCTGGTCACAAAAGGAGACCTGGTATCAAAGGGAACTGCATTTTTATTCACAGTGATTCCAGCATCTTCAAGAGCTCTCTCTGCGACCTTCCCGGTAACCTCGGTTCCGGTAAAATCAACCAGCATCAAGTGGTTATCGGTTCCGCCCGAAACAAGCTTATAACCTTTCTCCACCAATCCGCCAGCAAGTGCCTGAGCATTTCTAACCACCTGCTGCGCATATACTTTAAAATCAGGCTGAAGAACCTCTTTAAAAGCAACCGCTTTGGCAGCAATGATGTGCATCAGTGGACCACCCTGGATGCCGGGGAAAATATTGCTGTTAAGCTTTTTAGCCCACTCTTCAGTACATAGAATCATCCCACCACGTGGACCACGCAGGGTTTTGTGTGTTGTCGTCGTCACAAATTCAGCATAAGGGACGGGGTTGGAATGGACACCTGCCGCAACCAGACCGGCAATGTGTGCCATATCAACCATCACAACAGCCCCCACGGCATCTGCAATCCTGCGGAAAGCGACAAAATCAATCTCACGAGGATAAGCGCTGGCACCCACCACGATCAATTTGGGTTGATGCAGTTTTGCCAGACTCTCAACTTCAGCATAGTCAATGGTCCCGGTCTCAGCATCAAGACCATAAGGGACAATGTTGTAGAGTTTACCGGAAAAGTTGACCGGAGATCCGTGGGTGAGGTGTCCACCATGTGCAAGATTCATCCCGAGAACCGTATCTCCGGGCTTACAAACAGCCATATAGACAGCCATATTAGCCTGAGAACCCGAATGGGGTTGAACATTTGCATGTTCTGCACCAAAAATCTCTTTAGCGCGATCAATAGCTAACTGTTCGGCGAGATCAACAAATTCGCAACCACCATAATATCTTTTCCCCGGATATCCTTCAGCATACTTGTTCGTCAGAACCGAGCCCTGAGCTTCCAGAACGGCTTCACTGACAAAGTTTTCTGAAGCAATAAATTCCAGATTATATTCCTGCCGCTCTGTTTCCTGAGTGATAATCTGAGAAATTTCAGGGTCAAATGTTTTAAGATTCTCAACCATCGCTATCCTCCCATAATCGATCAATAAAAAACGGGGCTATTCAATCAGCCCCGTTAAGTTTAGTCCTTAATAACTTTTTGCTCAATAGCAGATATTTTATCCAGTCGCTGCTGGTGTCGCCCCCCTGCAAACTCAGCGGCAAGCCAGACTTCAACCAACTTCTTCCCTTTTTCGGGAGTCAATACCCTCCCCCCCATAACTAGGATATTCGCATTATTATGTTCACGTGCCATTTGTGCAGTAAATTCATCGTGGACCAAAGCAGCTCGCACACCAGAAAATTTATTAGCTGATATCGACATACCAATTCCGGTACCGCAGATCAAAATACCCAGTTGAGCTTCCCCAGAGGAAACAGCACTGGCAACCTTCGCCGCAAAATCGGGATAATCAACTGAAGCAGAGCTATTTGTACCAAGATCAGTACATTCTACTGCTTTCTCCTGTAACATCTCCAGAATAGCTGTTTTCAGCTCATAACCACCATGATCACTTCCCAACACCAGCATCAGGCACCTCAAATCTTACGAAAAACGAGGGTTGCATTTGTCCCACCGAAACCAAAAGAATTCGATATAGCAACCTGGCACTCAGCTTGACGAGCTTCATTAGGAACATAATCAAGATCACAATCGGGATCAGGCTCGATATAATTGATCGTTGGTGGGATAACTCCATGTTTCAGAGCCAGGGCGGAAAAGGCCGCTTCCATACCTCCAGCAGCTCCCAACCCGTGGCCAGTCATACTCTTTGTCGAGCTAACCATCAGATTCTGCGCATGATCACCAAAAACTTTTTTGATGGCCATCGTCTCATAAAGATCATTGAAATGGGTCGAAGTCCCATGAGCGTTGACATAATCAACCTGCTCCGGGTTTAAACCGGCATTATTCAGCGCCATTTTAATACAGCGGGAAGCACCTTCTCCACCTGGGGCCGGTTGAGTCAAGTGGTAAGCATCACTACTAAGACCATATCCTGCAACTTCACAGTAAATGTCAGCACCACGTTTTTTAGCACTCTCATATTCTTCCAGGATCAGAATACCGGCACCTTCAGCCATGACAAAACCATCACGATTTTTTTCAAAAGGTCGACTTGCAGTCAACGGATCATCATTGCGCGTTGAGAGAGCTTTCATAACATTAAAACCACCAATCGCAAGTTTGGTGATTGTTGACTCGGTTCCACCAGCAAACATAGCATCCGCATCACCACGGGCAATCATATGGTAAGCATCACCAATTGAATGAGTTCCGGTTGCACAAGCAGACACCGATGACAGGTTTGGTCCTTTTGCACCAAATTTTATTGAAATGTGACCGGGGGCCAGATTGATAATCAACATGGGGATAAAAAATGGGGTGATCCTTTTGTAACCACGCTCAAGCATCACATTGTGATATTTTTCAATCGCCGGCAATCCACCCAGACCTGAGCCAACCAAGACACCGACCCGTTCAGCATTGGTATCCGTGATCTCAAGCCCTGAATCCTGCAAAGCCATCTCGGCTGCAGCAATTCCATATTGAATAAAGAGATCCATCTTCTTGATCTCTTTTTTCTCAATAAACTTTTCGGCGTCAAAATCTTTGACTTCGCCTGCAATCTGCGATGGCAATTCAGAAGCATCAAAACGGGTGATCTTCGCTATTCCGGATTGACCGCTGGTAATTGCTGCCCAGTTTTTCTCTGTTCCAGTTCCCAAGGGAGATACGACACCAAGACCGGTGACTACGACTCTACGCATAAGAAATCTCTCTTTAATCTTTAATGGCTAACAGGTGTTTACAGTCGTACAGTGATAAATTGATTGGTGGCGTCAGATCAACGATCCGACACCACCAACACTTATCAGGAAGATTTATTGATATAATCAATAGCGTTCTTAACGTTCTGAATTTTCTCTGCATCTTCATCAGAGATTTCAACATCAAACTCTTCTTCCAAAGCCATGACCAGCTCAACTGTATCCAGAGAATCTGCACCTAAATCATCCATAAATGCAGCGGTTTCTGTCACTTGTTCTTCGTCAACACCCAGTTGTTCTGCAATTATCTGTTTTACTCTTTCCTCAATAGAAGCCATTTACTTTCCTCCTTTTCAAGTTATGTAGGCTATCAAAATCCGCCTGTTATTTACATGTACATACCACCATTAACACCAATCACCTGTCCAGTGATATAACCGGTCTTTTCAGCTGCCAGAAAAAGTACCGCATTTGCGATATCATCAGCAGAACCAAGTCGTGCCAACGGGATCTGTGCAGCGAGTTCCACTCGTTTTTCTTCGGGAAGTGCATCGGTCATTGCCGTAGCAATAAACCCGGGAGCAACCGCATTTACGGTTATATTACGTTTTGCCAGTTCACGGGCATTGGAACGGGTTAAACCCATCAAACCTGCCTTACTGGCACAATAGTTTGCCTGTCCCGCATTCCCCATCTGACCAACAACTGAAGCGATATTGATAATGCGTCCATAACGTTGCTTGGTCATCAACTTGGCCACTGCTCGGGTACAGAGAAACGCCCCTTTAAGGTTCACATCTAAAACAGCGTCCCAATC
>JAGLDI010000117.1 GCA_023145655.1 Desulfuromusa sp.
AGCTTTCTGAACCAGAAAGCGATCCACTTAAAGAACGATAATATCTCCGTCATCTAGAGCTTCCAGTTCCAGTTGAGCGATTCGTGCAAGCATCACCGGGCCCATATGGGTCAGCAATAACCTTTTGCAGCCTAACTGTTTTCTCTTTTGCAGCAGAGTCAGATAATCCAGATGCGAAGGAACCGCTTGGTCATAAGCAAAGCATTCGGCAACTAAAATATCGCTATCTTGCGCCAGTGGAAGCAGGTTATCAGTCCATTCGGTATCACCAGTATAACTGATAACTTTTTTTGCAACCTCAATACGAAGTCCGTAGACATACTGACTATCCCCGTGCTTAACCTGAAAGCAGTTAATTTTGGCGGAACCTGCCTGTAGGGTTTTTTTTGGATCAAGCAACCGGTATTCAGTGGGGAAATTAAATTTTTTACTGAGCATTCCCGGATAGAGCGCTTCTGCTGCTGCTTCAACTTGCTGCTGTAATCCCGGCGGTCCGATCAAGGTCAAGGGTCTGGTTCGCTGGCTGGCATATTTCCCTTCAAGTAATAGATAGGGAATTCCGCCAAAGTGATCACCATGAAGATGGCTGATGACAACCGTATCAATTTCTGCAGGAGCAATCCCGCAACGGTGCAGCCCGATCAAACTGGAGCAACCACAATCAAGCAACATCTGACCCGTTGGAAAGCTAATGTGAAAGCAGCTATTTAAACGACCTCCACTGCCAAAAGCATCCCCAGTTCCCACGCAGCAAAGAGAGACTGAAAGGCTTTCTTTCATCATTTAACCTTTCTTTTATTTCTATAGATCTGCCGACAGTAACAACTCAATAAGCTCATTTCCAACACTATTTGCGGATAAACATGATATCATGAAGACCATCTGGATAAAGAATAGTAACAATATTTTAATATTTAATCATTCAGAAAAACGACTGAGATAGTGAAATAATCACCGCATCAACATTGAGATCACCATGCCCACAGATTCTTTTCAAATAATTTATGCTCTGGCAATTATCTTGTTTGCCTCTCTGATTGGTGGTCGGATTGCCGCGTTCTTCCGGATTCCCCGTGTCACCGGTTATCTGCTGGCCGGATTGGTGATTGGTCCCTCATTTGCTGATTTACTCAACCTTCCGCAGCTGGTCTCTGCCGAATCACTCAAAGAACTGGGACTGATTTCAGACGTCGCATTGGCATTGATCCTGATGAATATTGGCGGGCAATTACGTACTGAAAATCTGCGCCGCTGGAAGCAGCGTATATTTATCTTCTCATTGACTGAGTCTCTTCTGACCGGTCTTCTGGTGGGAATTTCCATTTTTGTGGTTAACCAGTTCATGTTAATGCAAGTCGTCGCCGGTTTTAACCTTAGCCAGTCCTCCCTGCTATTTGGTGTA
The DNA here is from genome assembly GCA_023145655.1 of Desulfuromusa sp. Classification (GTDB taxonomy): domain Bacteria; phylum Desulfobacterota; class Desulfuromonadia; order Desulfuromonadales; family Geopsychrobacteraceae; genus Desulfuromusa. Next base: position 1,403 of record JAGLDI010000117.1, read on the forward strand.
TTTACCGGTGTCATCAGTATCGCCACCGCTCCTGCCGCCACCTTGATGGTGGTACGCGAATATGAGGCTGAAGGACCTATCACCAGATTAGTATTGACTCTGGTGAGCCTGAATAACCTGTTTTCGGTTTTTGCCTTCTCTATTGCTGCACAATTAATCATTTTCCCCGGTGGTGGGTTTGTCTCGATTTTCTATCAACTGAGTGTCCCCTTGCTGCTGGGTGGTTCTTTTGGTCTCGTCATGTCAATCTGGGCACAACGGATGGAGCTACCCAGTGAACATAAAATTCTTCTGCTGAGTGGTGTTACCGCGGTTGCAGTCATCAGCCGTGCTCTTGGTCTGGAGCCACTGCTATCCTGTCTGGCTTTGGGAATGATTTTAGCCGACAGCTCCCCACGCTGGGAGCGTTTGCTTAAAGCTCTGAATGAAGTGGACTACCCCCTTTATGTAGTATTTTTTGTCCTCGCCGGAGCGAATCTCCATATCGATACCCTGTCACATATTGGCCTGCTCGGTGGAACCTATGTTCTTGCCAGGGCCTGTGGAAAACTGGTCGGGGCCTCTCTTGGAGCGAGGTTAGGAAAGTTTGGTCAGGCAGAACAAACCTGGGTTGGCATGACCTTACTCGCTCAAGCCGGAATGGCCATCGGACTGGCAGCAACTCTCGCTAAACAATGGCCGGAGGGGGGGCAACTGGTTGAGTCAATAATTCTAGGGTCGGTGGTCATCTTTGAGTTGATCGGGCCATTGGCAGTTCGTTGTGGACTGGTCAGGGCAGGGGAAGTTCCATTACTTGCTCTATTGCGTAAGCGAGGGCCACAAAGCGGGATGGAAGGGCTACATAGCGTTGCCAATCATTTTCGTAATAATCTCGGTCTGCCGGCTGGGCATAAACTGGAAAATCCGGGCGATATCCTGGTTCGCCATGTTATGCGGCATAATGTTGAAACAATCCATCAGGGGACACCATTTCAGGAGCTTCTGAATATTATTGCCCACAGCCGCTACGACCGATTTCCGATTGTTGATGATGAGCAGAATTTTATCGGTATCATCAACTATACAGAGATTCGCAACCTCCTCTTTGATCAGTCCCTCTCTGAGTTGTTGGTTGCCCGTGACCTGGTTTCTGCTCCCCACCATGCTATTCCACCAGATGTCCCATTACGCGAAGCATTGAAAACACTGCAAAAAAAACGGAACATCAGCTACTTTCCAGTGATTGATCCGGAAGAACCAAAAAAACTGCTCGGCATTCTTAGCCAGAATGACGTCCTCGCAGCATTCAGGCGATTGAACCTGGAGGAATAAGAACAGCAGGGCAACCGACAATAGTCACCCTGCTGTTTCGTTCCTGATTATAGATGTGTAACTTTATTCTTTTTTCAAATAATTCTTTGCCGGAGTTGCTTGTGGTGAATCGGGATATTCTTCCAGCAATTTTTGCATTGTTGTTCTAGCATTCTCCCCATCTCCAAGGGCATTAAAAGCCAGTGCCTGTTTGAGCATTGCTGCAGGAGCCTTGGCATTGGACGGATATTTACTGATCACATCCTGAAACTGCAGAATTGCAGGTTCATACTTCTGCTCGCCATAATAAGCTTCACCAATCCAATAAAGGGCATTGATATATAAATCATGTTCCGGATATTTTTTACTAAAAGACTCCAGCATTTTCCGCCCTTCAGCAAACTTTTTCTGATTCCGGATTAACTCAAGAGCATTCTGGTAAAGCTGTTCTGCGGTCTGTACTGCTGGTTGTTTTTGCTCTGCCTGCTGAGGAGGTTGCACCATAGCTGTCTGGTTGGAAGTTTGCTGTTCCAGTTCTACAACCCGGTTAGAAAGAGAACTCAGTTGTAATCCCATATCGTCTTTGATCAATTGTAATTCATCGGTCACTGCCCGATTATCACGACCTAAATCATCGATTCGACCATTAATTGACTGGAATTCCACCCGCAGGTTATCAAGCCCTGCCATCAATTCAGCAATCTGCCGCTGTTGCGTATCACCACCGGCTTTTTCAGACTGTGATACCTCCATCTTCTGCACTTCTAGCTGAGCAAGGCGGCGCTTCATTTGTTCCAAGTCGTTCTCCATTCGCAACTGATTCTGACTTGGTGGCACACACCCGACCAACAACAGAAAACTTAGACCAACCAATAAGAGCCGCATCGGATTTCCTCCCCGGGAATCTGAAACAAAAAGGGCCGCTCAAAAAATAATGAGCGGCCCGGATTAGTAATTAAAAACAGACTAACGCTTAACTTTAAAATTTGCCCGACGGTTTTTGGTCCAGGCAGCCTTGTTGTGGGCAGGATCAATGGGCATCTCTTCGCCGTAAGAAATCGTACTCATCCGCTCAACGACAACACCAAGAGAGACCAGATAGTTTTTGGTTGCCAAGGCCCGTTTCTCACCCAGAGCCAAGTTGTATTCGTCAGAACCGCGCTCATCGCAGTGCCCTTCAATAAGAATCTTAACCGCTGGGGCCGCTCTCAGCAAGCCAGCATTATTCACCAAAGTACTTTTAGCTGTTTCAGTCAGCACATACTGGTCAAAATCAAAATGGATTGGCTCCAAGCCTTTAGCGGCATCGCGCTCAGCTTTTCTTGCAACTGCTGCAGCATCATAACCGGTATCTGTTACAGCCTGCTCCTCAACACCTGCAGGTTGCTGTTGTTCCATCTGGGTTGATTGCTCAGTGACGGCAGCTTCCTCAGTAGCCGGTTTCTTAGCACAGCCCGCAGCCAGTAGAGTCAGAACAAAAAGCATCACGGCCAGACGGGCAATGGTTGATTTCAACATGGTAAATTACTCCTTTCGCATTTGCGATAAAATTAAAGAACATTTTTGAAATATCAGTGTCATTATACAGAAGCCTCATAGAAAAACAACTCCCGTTTATGGGGCGATTATTAATTCTACCAGCGATGAGACCATGCCGGGTGAGAATCATTGCCACCGTGAGCTGAAATTCTTTTGGCCCCTGTCCCATCTGCCCGCATAATCCAGATCGATTTTCCATTTCCACCCAGATCGTTTGAATAGATCAAAAATCGCCCATCCGGACTCCAGCGCGGGTGCTCCTTGTTTCCAGAACCAAAGGTCAACTGCCGCTCATCGGTACCATTCTCACGAATAGTGAAAATATTAAATATCCCATCATCCATTCGGGAGTAAGCAATTCTCCCCCCCTTCGGGTTCCAGGCAGGGGTTGCATTATACTTCCCTTCAAAGGTTAAACGAGTCACTTCCCGAGAGTGAATATCAACAATAAAAATATTGGGATTACCACGTCGATCAGAAACAAAGGCAATTTTGTTCCCTTTTGGACTCCAGCTTGGATCAACGTCAATACTGTAGTGGTTGGTCAAACGACGATGAATTGTCCCATCGGTCCCCAACAGATAGATTTCAGAATTTTTATCCTTTGACAGAGTCAAGGCAATCTCACGTCCATCAGGGCTGTAACGACCGCCAATATTCAACCCCGACTTCAGCGACAATCGCGACTCCTGACCAGTATAGATCTCCTTACGGTAGAGGTCGGGATTCCCTTTCTTGTAGGAGGTAAAAATCAACTCTTTACGGGTCGGAGAAAAATCGGGATTCAAGACAATCGAGCGATGGTTGGTCATCCGAATCGGTTTATAGCCATCAACATCCATCAGGTAGAGTTCTTTATGCCCGGTACGTTTAGAAATATAGGCAATTTTAGTAGAAAAGGGACCTTTTTCACCGGTTAAACTTTTCAGGATCTGGTCGGCAAAGGTATGGGCAATCTTGCGGACATCGGTCACTTTTCCAACATAGCGACGCCCGGTCAACAACCGTTGGGTAATTACGTCAAAAAGTCGCAACTCAATGGTCAGCTTGCCTGCGGTAATACTATAGCCACCTTTAATCAACGCTTCAGAACCAAGCATCCGCCACTGGTAAAAATCGATCTCGGTTCTGCGCAAGCCAAGCTTCCCTGCATCGCTCAAAAAAGAAGCGGGATTGGTCATGTCAAACAACCCGGATAATTCCAGATCTCCCAGAAGAACTTGTTGAAATTCCGTTGCTACTGCGGGATGTGCCCCCCCCACCCCCATGGGTAACAGACGAGTCAGGGCCAGGGGAATGGTCTGCTCCCCTGGGGCACTGATTTCGATTCTGGCGGCAAAGGCAGTAGAACAGAGTAAATACAGAGTCATTATGATAAAGAAACTTGCCTTGAAATATTTCATGGTCTATCCAACATATCTTTGAGGTTAAAGAAAATATGAAATTCCATCGATTCGGGAAGTGGCTGCGGTAATTGTTTCGATTTTGCAATAGCCCGGGTCAGTGACTCGTCAAAAGCACTATTCCCCGATTTTTTTATAAATTTGTAATGAAGCAATGTCCCCTCAGCGTTATAAAATAACTTCGCCTCAGCTTCAGGGTTTCCAGAGGCTTGATATTTGGAAAAGTTCCACTGCTGCTGAATAAATTCCTGGACAAAAGCAATCGCACTGACACCAGCTTCATCACCTTTGCCATCCACCATCCCGACGGGTGCAGCAGTGATTGGAGATTTAATCTTGCTGCTTTCGGCAAGAGCCGCTGCTTTCAGAGTTGCGATCCGGTCTTTGCGAGCCTGTTCACTGGCTTTTCGCTCCTGAGTGGCTCGCATTTGCTGCAACCGCTGTTGGAGAGTATTTTCCTGAACTTTGGAAACCGCCGGTTTTGGCTCTGGTTTCGGTATAGGTTTAGGCTTTGCTGGCTCAGGTTTTGGTTTTGGCGGTATGGGCTTAGGTTTTGGCTTCACCGGCACAGGTTTAGGTTTTGGAGGAATCGGTTTTGGTTTAACTGCTGGCTTAGGTTTCGGTTTTGACTTCACCACCGGTTTTTTTTTCACCGGGGCTGCTTCAGGACGCCCTGCCTGTGGATTCTTAACAATTTTATTAACCAGATTAACCCGATAAACCGGTGGCTTTTCAAGCGCTTGCTGAGAGAAAAATGGGATATAAGAAAGAATCGGCAGTAACAGATGCAGCAGCAGGGAAACCAGCAACATCTGCCTGAATCCAGGCTCAAACGCTGATTGCAGTTGTTGCCAGCGTTGCTTGCGGGAAGGTTCCATGAATTGGCCGTTATTCCTCAGGGAGGCGGGTCACCATGCCAAGCTTTTCTACCCCTGCATTTTTCACCGCCGCCATCACCTTCACCACCCGACCATAGGGGACTTTTTCATCAGCTTCGAGAAAAACTTCACGATCAGGTTTCCCTTTTAACGCCTGTTGAATCACCGGCCCCAGTTTAGACAGCTGATCAATCTTTGCCTTGCCAATCAAAATCTGACCATTTTTCTCCAGCGTTATGACTAGAGGTTCCTGCTGTACCGGCAACCCCGGAGCTTCAGCAACTTCAGGTAAGTCGACCTGAACCCCTTGATCAAGCATTGGAGCCGTCACCATGAAGATAATCAACAACACCAACATGACATCGACAAACGGGGTCACGTTGATCTCCGACATATTACTGCGCCGCCCGCGGGAAGGACCTCCCACATTCATTAGTTACCTAGCTCCATCCGTTCGACAATATTCAGAAATTCCTGACTGAAATTATCCATCTCGCCAATTAAAACATTAACTTTATTGAGAAAGTGATTATAGGCCATAACAGCAGGAATCGCTGCTGCCAAGCCAATTGCTGTTGCAATCAAAGCTTCGGAAATCCCTGGAGCAACAACGGCAAGCGAGGCACTGCCCGTCGTCCCAATACCATGAAAAGCGCCCATAATTCCCCAAACCGTTCCAAACAGACCAATAAACGGAGCGGTGGAACCCGTAGTTGCCAGAAAGGTCAGATATTTCTCCAACCGTTGTGTCTCCTGAGTCGTCGCACGCCGCAAGGCACGACTTACCATCTCAGTTGGAGCCATTTTTAAAGAAAAATCACCCGGTTCAGCAGTGTCAGAACTCTTCTTCTGTAGTTGCAACATTTCATGGTATCCCTCACGGAACAAATTAGCGATTGGGGAGTTAGCATAATCGTTGATCCCCTGCCCAACCAGATCAAAACGTTTTTTAGTCCAGAAAAAAGTGAGAAACCGCTCTGACTCTTTGATCGCCCGTTGAATAACCGAAGTTTTATAGAAGATAATCGCCCAGGATACGAGCGAAAAATAGATCAGAATAAGCAGAACTATTTTAACAACTGTTCCAGCATTTAAAACAAGATCCAGCAAAAGCTTTCTCCTTTAAG
>JAGLDI010000118.1 GCA_023145655.1 Desulfuromusa sp.
TTTTCCCTCTCAACCATGGCATATGCAGAGTGGTTATGGATCGATTCAAAATTTTCACATTGCACCTTGAACCAGTTGATTCGCGTGACGCTCCGCAGCTTTTCGGTCACTGCCCTCACCATGTCCTCAACAAACATCGGATTATCATAGGCCTGTTCGGTTACCGCCTTTTCATCTTCACGTTTCAGTAGTGAGTAGACCGGACAGCTTGCACATTCTTCGATCCACTGAATCAAATCTTCCAGCCAGACATGCCCTGAGTAGGTGATATGAACCGTCACATTACTCCGTTGATTATGTGCACCCCGGGCACTGATCTCCTTGGAGCAGGGGCAGAGAGAGGTGACGGGCACCTGTACTTCAAGGGAAAATTTATAACTGTCTCCCATCGTACCAATCATCCGGCACTGGTATTCAAGTAAACTGTGGGCTCCGGAAACCGGAGCCTGTTTTTTGATGAAATAGGGAAAATCAAACTCCAGATGGGCACGGCTGGCACCAAGTCGAGATTTTATCTGGGTCAACATCGTCTCCATATTTTCAATGCTGATCTCACCGTGATAAAGGTTAAGAACTTCAATAAAGCGGCTCATATGAGTTCCCTTAAACTGTTCCGGGAGATCAACATACATATTCACCCAGGCCACGGTATGTTGCTGCTCATTGAATTTATCCAGGACCACAATCGGGTAACGGATATTCTTGATCCCCACTTTATCGATAGCAATATTTCGCGTATCCCGACTCTGTTGTAGATCCGGCATCGAAACCGGGTTCTTCTTATTGTTACTTGACATAAGGGATGGGGTCCTCCTGCCCAGCGTCAGCAAACCCCTGCAACCGTAACCGGCAGGAATCACATTGCCCGCATGATAAACCCTCCGGCGTGGGATCATAGCAGGAGTGAGTGAGAAAATAATCGACCCCTAACGCTAATCCCTGCTGAATGATTTCAGCTTTGGTCAAATTGAGTAGCGGTGCATTGATGTGGTAGGGATTTCCTTCCACCCCAGCCTTGGTTGCCAGATTTGCCAGCTGTTGAAAAGCCTGAATAAATTCAGGACGACAGTCGGGGTAACCGGAGTAATCAAGAGCATTAACTCCGATATAGATATCTGTCGCACCAAGAACCTCAGCCCAGCCAAGGGCAAAGGAAAGAAAAATTGTATTGCGAGCAGGAACGTAGGTAACCGGGATCTCCCCCTCTGTTGCCGCATGTTTTGGCACATCAATATCGGCCGTCAGAGCACTGCCACCCATTTGTCGTAGATTGATGTCAATCACCATGTGCTCTTCAGCCCCAATCAGCGGGGCATATTCACGGGCTTTTTCCAGCTCAATAGTATGCCGCTGCCCATAGGCAAAACTGAGAGCATACGCTGCAAATCCTTGATCGCGTGCAATCGCCATGCAGGTGGTAGAATCAAGTCCACCACTATAAAGAACTACCGCTTTTTTCATGCAAAACCTCTTCAACATCAAACGCAACTGGAATACCTGATTGACTTAAATCGGCATGAAGCATAGAGATAACCTCAAGATTGGTCAAGAACTGTCACGGCAGGAGACAAAGCTCTCTTTTCCCACACTATTTCTAGCAGTTGCTCCACTATTCTCTGCGTGTTATAAAGTCTACTCCTTTTATCAGCATTTGATGAGTACTTTAAATAAAAAATAAATTACGTTTATTTAATAAAATATTGAAACTATGAACCGTTACCTCAAATATGCCCTGTTCTCTCTCCTCGGTCTACCGCTCCTCGGGGCCGCTTTATTGATTGGCGCTTATTTCTTTGTCTCAACAACCCTTCCCAGGGTTGAAACCCTCTCCGATTATAATCCCCCTTTGATCACCCGGATCTATGCCGATGATGGTTCCATCATTGCCGAATATTCCCGCGAACGGAGGATTTTAGTTCCCTTTGAGAAAATCCCTAAAACTCTGGTACAGGCTTTTGTTGCTGCTGAAGATGCCAGTTTTTTTAAACATCAGGGGATCGATTTTATCTCTATTTTCCGCGCTGCACTGAAAAATGTGAAGGCCGGGGGGATCGCCCAGGGGGGTAGCACAATCACCCAGCAGGTTGCCAAAAAACTGTTGCTGACCTCTGAACGGACCTTCACCCGAAAATTTAAAGAGGCGATCCTGGCCTGGCGGATGGAGAAAACACTGACCAAACAGGAAATTCTTTATCTCTACCTGAATCAGATTTACCTCGGTCATCGTGCTTACGGAGTTGAGGCGGCAGCAGAGAACTATTTTGATAAAAATGTCGAAGAGTTGACTTTGGCAGAATCGGCAATTATGGCCGGACTCCCCCAGGCTCCCAGTCGCTACTCCCCCTACCGCCATTACCAACGGGCGATGGACCGGCAGAAATATGTCCTTGGTCGGATGGTTGAGGAAGGATATATCACCCCGGAAGAATATACTCAGGCCGCAGAGGAAGAAGTGTCCATCAAGCCGCGTCTGAATAATCTGCTCGATGTCACCGCCTATTTTAATGAACAGGTACGTCGTTATCTGGAAGAGCGATTCGGGGAAGAACGCCTCTATACCGGGGGGCTGGAAGTTGAAACCAGCATTAATCTG
>JAGLDI010000119.1 GCA_023145655.1 Desulfuromusa sp.
GGAGAGAGAAGTGAACTTTGCAATAAAAAACAAACCATGTTATACCGTTTGGCACAGGATTTATAAATTATCACTCAACGGTGAGTGATGTGGCAATGATGCTTGTATGGAGATGCGAATGGTTCTCTTGCAGGCATTTTTTTGTTTACCAGTAGATAGATAGATTTAGTTTGAGTTTGTGACAGGAGGAATGGGAAAAAAAATGCCAAAATTTATCTGTCTTTATGTCCGATATGTTGATGCCGTTTCCATTAAAATTGGTCGAGCAGCGATGTATTTAATCTTTGTTATGATCGGGGTTTTGCTGCTGGGCTCAATCACGCGAAATGTTCTGCACATGCCACTTTCCTGGACGGTGGAAATGGCACAGTTTATCATAACGGCCTATTATATTGCTGGTGGGGCTTACTCAATGATCTTGAGAGAGCATGTTCGAATGGACTTGCTCTACGAACGATTTTCAGAAAAAAACCGGGCCAGAGTTGATGTTGTCACCACATTCTTTCTCCTGTTTTATCTTGTCATAATGCTCTTTGGATCGGTTTCCAGTACCATGTATGCGATTGAGTATGGACAGCGAAACTTTTCTCAATGGAACCCCTCGATGATCCCGATCAAACTGATTATGGTCGCAGGTATATTTTTGATGATTCTAGAATCGATATCATTTTTCTTTAAGGACCTGGCGGTAGCAATAGGAAGAAAAATCTCATGAGTTATGAATTGATCGCCCTCACAATGTTTGGAGGGATGCTGCTTCTGATGCTGACCGGTCAGCGTGTCTTTGCCGCAATTGGTTTTGTCTCTGCAGCTGCAGCGTTGTTGCTCTACGGTAATGGTGCTGTTGAAATGCCATTTAACGCGGCATTCAAACTGTTTAACTGGTATCCGATGTTGACCCTGCCGCTGTTTGTTTACATGGGATATGTCCTTTCTGAATCGGGTATAGCCGATGATCTTTATACGATGTTTCATGTCTGGTTTGGTAATATTCATGGAGGATTAGCTGTTGGTACAATTGGGTTGATGGTGGTTATTTCAGCCATGAATGGACTCAGCGTTGCCGGTATGGCTATTGGTGCAACGATTGCCCTTCCAGAGATGTTGCGGCGTAATTATGACAAGGTCATGATTACGGGTGTTGTGCAGGCCGGAAGTTCACTGGGGATATTGGTGCCGCCCAGCGTGGTTCTGGTTCTCTATGGCATGATCGCCCGTCAACCTGTGGGTCGACTCTGGCTGGCTGGTGTTATCCCTGGCTTAATGATGGCAGCAATGTTTGCCATCTATATCGTCATCAGATGTAAACTACAACCCCATCTGGCCCCTGTGGTCAGCAAGGAAGAGCTGGACATACCATTCAAAGAAAAACTCAAGCTGTTAAAAGCAGGGATTATTCCATTTTTAATTTTCTTTTTCATGACCGGTTTATTTCTTATGGGAGTTACCAGCTTGGTGGAAAGTTCAGCTGTTGGGGCTACTGCTGCAACAATTGCTGCAATTGCTAAACGGTCTTTCAACCGGAGAGTTATCGAAGAGTCGGTCAGAAAAACTCTGGGAATTTCCTGCATGTTTATGTGGGTGATTTTAGCAGCACTCTCTTTTGGAGCTGTTTTTGACGGGATTGGAGCCGTCAAGGCGATTGAGGCTTTGTTTATTACAAAATGGGACCTGAGCCCCTGGCAGATACTGGTCATGATGCAACTGTCCTATATTGTCATGGGGATGTTTTTAGATGATACGGCAATGTTGGTTATTGTTGCCCCACTTTATGTTCCGTTAATTATTTCGTTAGGATTTAACCCGATCTGGTATGGGGTTTTATACACAATTACCTGCCAGATTGCTTATATGACACCCCCGTTCGGTTATAATCTATTTTTGATGCGGGCGATGGCACCCCCAGAAATAACTTTGCCAGATATTTACCGATCTATTATCCCATTTGTATTGATTATGGTTTTTGCTCTGATATTAATCATGGTTTTTCCACAGATTACCTTGTGGCTGCCCGATTATATATATTCAAGATAACTAAAAGGACCTTTATAGGTCATGGTCATGTCCGGCACTTATCTCTAACCCTAAGCAGAGGAGTCAACCGATGAAAGATGAAAAAATCGTAACTCAACCTCAGGATCAGAAAAACAGCCGTCGAGATTTTATCAAGAAAGCAGGGATTGCAACCACAGGCGCTGTTGCCGCTTCAACGGTGTTTAGTGCCCCCTATGTTTATTCTGCCTCCAATCCGATTAAGTGGCGCCTGCAAACCTATTCAGGTGCAGCTCTAGGTGCTCATGTTATCAAACCCCAGATAGAAGCATTTAACCGTGCCGCACACGGCCAGATGGAAATTGAACTGTATTTTGCCGATCAGCTGGTTGCCACCGGAGAGCTTTTCCGTGCGATGCAAAATGGGATGATCGATGCGGTACAGAGTGATGATGCAACCATGGCATCTCCGGTTGATATCAATGTGTTTGGTGGATACTTCCCATTTGCCACACGCTACAGCCTCGATGTCCCGGTTCTATTCAAATACTATGGTTTGAACGAAATCTGGCAGGAAGCCTATGACGAAGTCAGAAATGTAGAATGGCTTGGCGCCGGCGCTTGGGATCCACTACATATCTTTAGTAAAAAGCCGATTAATAGCCTGGCGGATATGAAGGGTAAGCGGGTGTTTGGTGTACCAACAGCAGGAAAGTTCCTGTCTCGTTACGGCCTGGTTCCCGTTACCTTGCCTTGGGACGATATTGAAGTTGCCATCCAAACAGGTGAGCTTGATGGTGTTGCCTGGTGTGGATTTACCGAAGCCTATGAAGTTGGCTGGGCTGATGTTTGTAACTATGCCCTGCTGAATAACGTGACTGGTGCCTGGTTCGGTTCATATTTTGCCAACAGCAAGAGCTGGAAAAAAGTTCCGCCACATCTCCAGGAACTGTTCAAGCTCTCAATGGATAGCTCTCATTACTATCGTCAGGTCTGGTATTGGGGTGGTGAGGCCAAATTACGTGTTGGTGGCAAGAAAATGGAATTGACTACCATCCCGGCAGCAGAGTGGGATCAGGTGGTGAGTGATTCAGAAAGCTTCTGGGATGATATGTCTTCAATCAGTCCAAGAGCAGCAAAAGTTGTCAACATCTTTAAAGAGTATTCAAAAGTAATGCACAAAGCAGGTGTCCCTTATCGTTATAGTTAGGAATTGTTACTTTCTCCCCTGCATTTTTATGCAGGGGAGAAAAGATTTCGCCTGCAGGCGTATCGGTATAAAGCGCTTGCTGTATTAATTGAACTGCACTATACAAAGAAGGACGATCATGCAACGGCGTATGATCAAAGGCAAAGAATGCTTGCATGGGAATGAACGGTTTCCGCAGGCATTTTTTTGTGAAGCACCGGGGTTTTTTACTTTTGCAGAACTGACTAGGCTTGATTGTGTCCGAAGAAAAACAACGCATGATTCAAGAGTATGTGCCGGGTAAACAGCTGACGCTGGCGCATCTGATTGCTAATCCACAAAAAGCCATTTGCCAGAGCCTTGGTCTGGATGAAGAGGCGACTGGTGCTATTGGCATATTAACTATCACTCCCGGTGAGGCCGCTATTATTGCCGCCGATGTTGCGACTAAAGCAGCAGATATCGAGATTGGTTTCCTTGACCGGTTTGGTGGGGCGGTTGTTCTGGTTGGTGACGTCGCAAGTGTTGAAGCGGCCATTAGCAACGTGCTGGATGTTTTTGAAACGGTTCTCCATTTTGCCATAACCGAGATCACCCGTTCATAGCGAGGGTTGATGAATAAAATTTTACTGATCGGCAAAACGGGCAGCGGTAAAAGCTCTCTGATCCAAAGCCTGCAGGGGGAGGATATTATTTATAGAAAGACCCAGGCGATCACATTTAATGGAATGTTTGTTGATTCGCCAGGAGAGTTTTTAGAGAATCGTCGTCTCTATCCGGCGTTGATGACTTCTTCAGTCAATTGTAACATTATTGCCCTGGTGCAGGATGCTACGGCAATCAACAGTGTTTTCCCGCCGAAGTTTGCATCGATGTTCAAGAAAAGAATGATCGGTATTATCACCAAGATCGATAAGAAGAAGAGCCATCTGGAGCGGGCAGAGAAATTCCTCCGCCGGGCCGGTACCGATGAAATTATCAGAACCAGCGCGACAGAAAATATCGGACTTGAAGCCCTTAGAGATACCATTACCGGGGAATAATTTATGAAATACAAAATTGTCATTGCTGATGATGAGCCCATTACCCGGCTGAATATGTACGAGATCCTCGTTGGTGCGGGCTACGAGGTTGTCGGTGAGGCGGGTGATGGATTTGATGCTCTTGACCTCTGTCGGGACCACCATCCTGATCTTGCCTTGCTGGATATCAAAATGCCCCTGATTGACGGGCTAAAAGTTGCGCAATTGCTCAAGGAAGAACAGCTTGCCGGAAGTATTCTGCTGCTGACGGCTTATAGTGGTACAGAGTTTGTCGATCAAGCTAAGGAGATTGGGGTCGAAGGTTATTTGGTGAAACCGATTTCTGAGGATTCTCTTCTGCCGATGGTTGAGGTTGCAATTGCCAAAGGGCGGGAGATGGATCAAATGCGGGCCGATATCAGCCGTGCTAAAGATGAGTTAGAGGGGCGTAAATTGATTGAGAGAGCCAAGGGAATTCTGATGGCGCAGGAAAAGCTGAGTGAAGATGCTGCCTACAAGAAAATCCGTAAAATCAGCATGGATAAGGGGCGACCGATGAAAGATATTGCCAGGGCGCTTTTACTGAACAGTGACTGAGGTGTCGATGCTTAATTCTCTCTGTCAGCAACATTCTGATCTGGGTGAGGCTGATATTCAGCAGATTCAAAAATTTGCCAGTTGTCTGGGTAGTATTGCCGAACTGACCGACTCGGATGTTTTTATCGATTGTCGGACCAAGGATCCGGATCAAGCGATTGTTGTTGCTCAAGATCGTTCTTCAAGCGGGAAGTCTCTTTATTTTGGGTCGGTGGTTGGGAAATTTGCCCATCGGAGTAAAGAACCTGCAGTGATCAGAACGCTGGAAATCGGGATGCCGACGATGGATATGCACGGGGTCACTCAGGAAGACAAAAATGTCCGGCAAAGTGTGTCGCCGATCAAAAATTCAGCAGGGGATGTGATTGCCGTACTGATTGCTGAAAAAGACGTGACCAAGAGTGTTAAAGCAGAGGAGAAGCTCTCTATTTTAACCCAGACTACCGAACAACTAATTACCCGGGGAACCCGTCCTCAATCGGGTGATAACAGTCTCCCCTATTATGTCACCGACGGCATTTTGATGTTTAACCGTTCTGGAATCTGTGCTTATGCAAATCCGGTTGCAGAAAAAATTTACAAAAATCTGGGTTATCTTGAACCGTTGGAAGGTCTTAGTTTCTCCAACATGACCTTCCATGGAATGGAATTTGCCGAGATTTTGGATAAAAAGCAGATCATTTTAAACGATCTGGAAGTTGGTCGTTATGTCTTTCATGTCAAATATACCTATGTGAAGAACAAGAATGAAGATTTCACCGGTGTGGTGATGTTGATTAATGATGTGACCGACATGAAAAAGCAAGAGCGGGAGCTGGTTTTAAAGACAGTGGCGATCAGTGAGATTCACCATCGGGTGAAAAATAATCTGCAGACGATTGCAAGTTTGTTGAAACTTCAGGCTCGCAGGATTGATGATCCTCTGGCTAAAAATGCCTTTAACGAAAGTATTAATCAGGTCCTCAGTATCGCGGCAACCCATGAAATTCTGGCCGAAGAGGGTCGTGATGATGTTGATATTATGGTGATGTTGAAAAAAATCAAGAGCAATACTTTAAGGAGCGGACTGCTTGACCATAAAGCCATCACCATTAATTTGAAGGGGGACACATTTTTATGTGAGTCGGATATGGCAACTTCGATTGCACTGGTGGTCAATGAGGTGACGCAGAATTGTTTGAAATATGCATTCCCTGCCCGGGATTCAGGGACAATCGAGATTGAAATATACAACGGAACCGCCTACTCAAATATTTCTATTATTGATGACGGTGTCGGCTACGATGTTAAAGAAAAGTCAGCTGAAAAACTTGGCCTGATGATTGTGCGGCGGATTATTACTGAAAAGCTGCGTGGCAATCTTACTATGGAATCGGGTCCGGGGGGAACCAAGGTGCTGTTTGATTTCCCCTTGAGCTCACAACCGGGTGAGTCGATGTAGTTGGTTTGAAGGCAAGTGGTGGAAAAATATCTGAATGGTCGGTTTGTCGGCGTTATTAGATGGTTTTTTGTATAGGGTGCAGTGGTGACCGAACAGATTTTAAGCGTTGGTATTGATATTGGAACAACCACAACCCAGCTGGTATTCAGCCGTTTAACGTTGGAAAATACGGCATCGCTGGTTTCAGCACCACACATTGAAATTGTCGCAAAAGAGGTTATTTACCGCAGTGCTATTCACTTTACCCCGCTGCAGACCCAGCAGGAAATTGATGCCCGGAAAACCCGGGAACTGATTGAGCAGGAGTACCAGACCGCCGGAATCACCCCGGCACAGGTTCAGACCGGTGCGGTTATCATAACCGGGGAGGCTGCGCGAAAGCAGAATGCTGAGACAGTATTACAGGTATTGAGCGGGTTTGCCGGGGAATTTGTCGTTGCAACTGCCGGTCCGACTCTGGAAGGAATTATTGCTGGCAAGGGGGCCGGAGCGGCACAGGAGTCAAAACAACGGACGGCCACAATTGTCAACCTGGATATCGGTGGAGGAACCACCAATATTGCGGTGTTCAGGAATGGAGATGTTATTGATACGGCCTGTCTTGATAT
>JAGLDI010000012.1 GCA_023145655.1 Desulfuromusa sp.
AAAAAAATAGTTATTTAATTCCCAAAGCTCTGCAATTTTTTGCTACGTTACTTCTAGGAGGCTGTCGGACTATCCATGTACTGGCTGCAAATCCGTTTGTTTGGCTCATTTTTCAGTTCCTTTTTGCCCCATAGCTATGGCTATGAGCCTGCAAACGAACTAAAAGCTGTTCTCAAACCTCCAAATTTTTGCTTCAGTCCGTATAGTCCGACAGCCTCCTTTAGGTAGTATTCTTTCAGAATACCTAAATTCTCCCCGTTTGCAAATCTCTTTTACCGGGAATTGTTTTTGGGTTTTCTCCCTTGCAGCGATTGGCAATTTTAGGTATAAGGGCAACGCTCTTCGGGAGATGAAAGGGAACAGTTGAATGCGGGTATGTTTACTGGCCAGCGGAAGTCGCGGAAACAGCACCTTGATTGAGGTTGATGGTTGTCGATTATTGATTGATGCCGGGTTGTCGGGGGTAGAAACGGCCCGTCGCCTCTCGACGATTGGTCTGACCGGTGATGATTTGGATGCTATTCTGGTAACCCACGAACATCATGATCATGTCGGGGGGATCGGCCCACTGTCACGTCGCCATAATCTACCTGTTTACATCGATCAGCAAACCCATACCGCTTTACCTAAGCTTGGCAAGATTGCCGATCTGCAACTTTTTACTGCCGGGGACTCTTTTTTACTGCGGAACTTGGAAATAACATCATTTTCAACGACTCATGATGCTGTTAACCCAGTTGGTTTTACCATTTTATCCAGTGAAGGGAAAATTGGTTTTGCGACTGATCTCGGTTTTTCAACCCGGTTGGTTGCCAGCCAGTTGCAGAAGTGTCGGGTGTTGATTCTGGAAGCAAATCATGATGAACAGATGTTGCAGGATGGATCTTATTCCTGGGAATTGAAGCAACGAATCCGTAGCCGGCATGGTCACTTATCAAATAATGAATCAAGTTTGTTGTTAGAAAATATCTGTTGGCCTGGCTTGGAGGCACTATTTCTGGCACATTTGAGTGAAGAAAATAATTGCCCTGATCTTGCGGCAGAAACATTTCGAAAAACCTTGACCGCCGGTGGTCATTCAGCTGAAATTATTATCGGGCATCAGAATCATGCCAGTTTTTGTTTTGAGTCCCACCCGGTGATGGCCTGCTGATCTATCGGGTAATCTGTTGAGATTAAACAATCAGAGTAAACATTTAACGTTTCTGGAGTAAAAATGGCCTGGAGAATCGTTGTTGGATTGAAAAAGAATGTCAAAGATGCTCGTGGTGAACGGGTTCGACGTAACATTGTTGAACACCTGAATATTGATCTTCCAGCAGTACAGACATTGGATGTCTACACAGTTGATGCAATCCTTAGCTCTGAAGAGGTTGCCCAGGTCGCTGCTGGGCCCTTCACCGATCCGGTGATTCAGGAGTATGCCATTAATCAGCCCCTGGCCAGTGATTTTGACATGTTGATTGAGGTGGGGTTTCGACCGGGAGTGACCGATAATACCGGGCGCACTGCCGCTGAAGCGATTCAATATCTGACCGGGCGTCCTTTTGCTGCAGGGGAAGCTGTCTATACCTCAACCCAGTATCTCTTTACCGGTTTGACCGACAAAGGTGTTGCCGAAGAGATTGCCGCAAATTTTCTTGCCAATGGCCTGATCCAATACTGGACGATTTTATCCCGTGAAGAACTTGATCCCCAGGTTGGAGTCCCTGTAACGGTTCCCCGGGTTGTCAGCGATAAAACACCAACGGTCCGCACCTTAAGTCTTCAGTTAACCGATCAAGAGTTACTCGATATCAGTCGCCAGGGGATGTTGGCACTTAATCTTGAAGAGATGGAAAAGATTAAAAACCACATTGCCAACCCGCAGGTTGTTGCTGAACGGCAGAGGGTTGGCCTTGGTGGTGAGCTCACCGATGTTGAGTTGGAAGCATTGGCGCAAACCTGGAGTGAACACTGTAAACATAAAATTTTCTCGGCAATAATTGAATATGAAGATGAGAATGGTCGTTCTCAACGGATTGATTCCCTGTTCAAAACTTATATTGTCGGTGCGACTGAAAAAGTTCGTCAAAATCTTGGTGCTGATGATTTTTGTCTTTCGGTATTTAAAGATAATGCCGGAGTCATAGAATTTAATAGCGACTGGAGTATTGTTTTTAAAGTTGAAACACACAATTCTCCCAGTGCTCTTGATCCCTATGGTGGGGCACTGACCGGGATTGTCGGAGTCAACCGGGACGGGATGGGGACCGGGATGGGAGCACGGTTGATTTTTAATACCGATGTTTTCTGTTTTGCATCACCTTTTCTGGAAAAAGAGTTGCCCCCGCGTCTTCTGCATCCCCGGAGGATTTTTGAAGGGGTGGTTGAAGGGGTAGAACATGGGGGGAATAAAAGTGGTATTCCAACCATCAACGGTTCACTGGTTTTTGATGAAAGGTTTGCCGGAAAGCCACTGGTCTACTGTGGAACCGCTGCATTGATGCCACGGCTGTTAAATGGGCATCCCTGTCATGAAAAGCAAGTTCTGGTTGGTGACCATATTGTTATGACCGGTGGCCTCATCGGCAAGGATGGTATTCACGGTGCGACCTTCTCCTCAGAGGAGTTACATGCAGGCTCTCCGGTGACTGCAGTGCAGATTGGGGATCCGATTACCCAGCGAAAAATGTTTGACTTTCTACTCCTTGCCCGCGATCGGGGACTCTATAATTCAATTACCGATAACGGGGCCGGGGGACTTTCTTCATCCGTTGGTGAAATGGCCGAAGATACCGGTGGTTTAGAACTTCACCTTGATCGTGCTCCATTGAAGTATCCGGGCTTACAACCATGGGAAATCCTTATTTCTGAAGCTCAGGAGCGGATGACCCTGGCAGTTCCAGCGGATAAACTTGATGTTTTTATTACCCTGGCAACTGAGATGGATGTCGAGGCGACCGATCTTGGGATTTTTACCGATTCAGGATATTTTCATTGTCTCTATGAGGGCAAGACGGTCTCTTATCTATCGATGGATTTTGTCCATGAAGGGGTTCCGCAACTGGTTATCCCAGCAAAATGGCAGCCGAAAGAACTGTTGGAGCCTGACTTTGCTCAGCCAGCTGATCTGACTGATGAATTGAAAAAACTTCTGTCACGTTTAAATATCTGTTCCAAAGAATCGGTTGTCCGTCGTTATGATCATGAGGTGCAGGCCGGGACGGTGATCAAACCCCTGGTGGGGGTGGTCAACGACGGTCCCTCTGATGCCGCGGTCTTCCGCCCCTTGCTTGACTCTTTTGAGGGGGTGGTGGTTGCTCATGGAATTTGCCCGAGTTACAGCGATATTGATACCTACCACATGATGGCCTGTGCGATTGACGAAGGGCTGCGTAATTATGTTGCTGTGGGTGGTGATATTAATCATGTTGCCGGTCTGGATAACTTCTGCTGGTGTGATCCGGTCGAGAGTGCCAAAACGCCAGATGGTAGATATAAGGCGGCACAGCTGGTTCGGGCAAATCAGGCATTGTACGACTATTGTGTCGCTTACTCTGTCCCACTGATTTCCGGCAAAGATTCGATGAAAAATGATTATCAGATCGGTGATAATAAAATATCGATTCCACCAACGGTGTTGTTTTCGGTAATCGGTAAAATTGCAGATGTGTGTAAGGCAGTTTCAATGGATGTCAAGCGCCCTGGAGACCTGGTCTATCTGCTCGGGACGACAGGCGATGAACTGGGTGGCTCTGAATATTACGCCCAGCATGGTGAATTGGGGGCTAATGTACCACAGGTCAATGCTGAGGAGGCGCTACTTCGCTACCAAACTCTCAATCGTGCTCAGCAACAGGGTTTGCTTGCCTCCTGCCATGATCTGTCGGATGGCGGTCTGGGGGTTGCTCTGGCTGAGTCTGCATTTGCCGGCGGTTTCGGCATTCAGACCGAACTCTCCTATGTTGATACTGCCGATCCTTTGCGGGAAGATAAACTTCTCTTCTCTGAATCGCAGAGCCGTTTGCTGGTCACAGTGCCAACCGAACATGAAGAGAGTTTTACTGCTTTGTTTGCCGGGCAGAGTTGTTGTTGCATCGGTCAGGTTATTACACAACCTGAATTGATCATTAACGGGTTACACGGGCAGAGCTTGGTTAAAGTGCTCCTTGAAGACCTGAAACAAGCGTGGCAAGCGCCACTGCGGGAGATGTAGAATGGCCAGAACCGTTAAAGCAATAGTTATTTCCGGTAATGGAACCAACTGTGAGGATGCCGTTGCCCATGCCTGTCACCTCGCTGGTGCCGTTGCCGATATTGTCCATATTTCAGAACTGCTTGCCGGTCGGGTCAAGTTGGAAGATTATCACTTTCTCCATCTGGTAGGTGGTTTTCTTGACGGCGATGATCTCGGTAGTGCCAAGGCCGGGGCGAACCGGCTGTTACACGCCCGGGTTGCCGGACAGGTAGAGCCTCTTGCTACCCGGATGAAGGAGTTTATTGCCGCTGGAAAGCTGGTTATGGGTGTATGTAATGGTTTTCAGCTGATGGTCAAGATGGGGCTGTTACCCGCTATTGATAGC
>JAGLDI010000120.1 GCA_023145655.1 Desulfuromusa sp.
GCTTCCAGCCATAATTCACGCTCAAATTCAAGGATATTTGATAACGCACCAAGCAGCACCGTGTTGACGGTTTTTGCATTGCCCGCCGCCAGTGCCAGTTTCAGACCATCAACAACCACAGATTCCGGAAACTGCTGACAGATTTTCTGCTCAAGATTTTCTGGATAGGCTTGTGCCCCGCGGGCAACTGCTGGTGGTGAAATCTGCCAATTGCTGACAACGACACGGCCATTTTTACGCAATAGCGGTAAATAACGACAGGTTTCCAGCAATTCAAAACTGAACAGAATATCGACGTCCCCTTCCGGGATAATTGAGGAGTAAACCTTCTCCCCATAGCGAACATGGGAAACCACGCTACCCCCCCGCTGCGACATGCCATGGATCTCATTTTTCTTCACATCCAGACCCGCCAGAAGCATCACTTCAGAGATAACTTCACTGGCCAGGAGAATCCCCTGTCCGCCGACACCGGCTAATAAAATATTATTCACTTTACTCATGACTTCTCACCACATTCCTGAAAGGCATCAAATCTACAGGTTTGCAGACAAACCTTGCAACCAGTACAGATAATCGGATCGACGACCGATTTTTTCTTTTCCGCATCCCAGATAATCGCCGGGCAACCAATCTGCAGACAGGCCTTACAGCCGGTACACTTATCGTGATCAACAAGCAGTGGCGGACGGGGAATCATATTATCACGTGGGACCAACATACAAGGTCTGGTCGTTATAATGACGGAAACTTCCGGTCGAGCCATCTCTGCACGAATTACCTTGCCGGTCAAAGCCAGATCATAGGGGTCAAGGATGGTGACGTGTTTAACCCCAACCGCGCGACAGAGTTGTTCCAGATCAACCCGCGGAGCTTCCAGATCATTCAGTTGATAACCCGAAGTGGGGTTTTCCTGCCGACCGGTCATAGCGGTAATCCGATTATCCAGAATAATCAGCGTCGAAGTCGACTTATTGTAAACCATATCCATCAGACCGTTAATTCCGGTATGAAGGAAAGTAGAGTCACCGATCACCGCGACAACTTTACGCCGCTCTTCTTCCGGTAAAACTTTACTGATACCGGTGGCGATGCCAACGCTGGCACCCATACAGATACAGGTATCCATCGCTGAAAGAGGCGGCATAAAACCAAGAGTATAACAACCGATATCTCCACTGACATAGGCTTTTGCTTTTTTCAGCTCATAAAAAACTCCCCGGTGCGGGCATCCTGGACACATGCTCGGTGGCCGTGGTGGTAACTCTGCTGAGGTATCTTCAGTCGGTGCGTCCTGACCAAACAATTGCATTTTGATTCGTCCGGGAGTCAGTTCACCACAAATGGAGATTTTATCTTTACCGATAACCTCAATCCCCATCGCCCGAACCTGCTCTTCGATGAACGGGTCAAGTTCCTCAATCACATAGAGGGTTTTATATTGAGCAGCAAATTCACGAATCAGTTGTTTAGGGAGAGGATAAACCATCCCCAGCTTCAGCACATCCGCTTCCGGTAGTGTCTCTTTAACATATTGATAGGAAACGCCAGAGGTGATAACACCAATCTTCCCGGCCCCTTTTTCTATCCGGTTAAACGACTGGTCACAGGCCCATTTTTCCAGATCCAGAGTACGCTGCTCGATAACCGGATGGAGTTTACGGGCATTCCCAGGCAGCATAACCAACTTGGCAGGATTACGTTCCAGTTTTGGTTCCGGGATGTCGGTGGGCCGTTCTCCCAGAATGACCGCAGATTTGGAATGGGAAATTCTGGTGGTGCTGCGTAAAAAGACTGGCGTATCAAACTGCTCACTGATCTCAAAGGCTAACTTGGTGTAATCGAGGGCCTCCTGACTATCGGCAGGTTCCAGCATCGGGACCTTGGCAAACTTGGCAAAATTGCGGTTATCCTGCTCATTCTGTGAGGAATGGAGCTCTGGATCATCCGCTGTCACCAACACCAGACCACCGCACACACCAGTATAGGAAAGGGTGAACAGTGGATCGGCAGCCACGTTGACTCCAACATGCTTCATTGTCACCAGTGCCCTGGCTCCGCCAAAACAAGCCCCGATACCAACTTCTAAAGCAACCTTTTCGTTCGGTGCCCAGGATGCATCAATCTCCTGATATTGAGTGATATTTTCCAAAATTTCGGTGCTGGGAGTCCCGGGATAGGCACAGGCAACCAATGCCCCGGCCTCATAGGTACCACGGGCAATCGCTTCATTTCCGGAGAGTAGAACTTTCTTCATAACGACCTTAGCAGCCTGTCGGACAATCAGGGCTGAAACGAAAATTTGGGTGTTTGGACCAAACAAGCAAATTTACAGCCAGCTCATTGATAGTCCGGCAGGCTGCTAGTAATATGGGTAAATGTAAGAGATGAAAATAAACAGTCGGGATAATAGGCAATTGCTAAGGCTCTGTCAATTGCAGCATCAGCCCTTCGAGCAAACCACAATCAGAAACCTTGACCGTTGCAAACTTAAATTGCTCCATCAGGGTTAATAAAATCTGCAAACCGGGAAGAATCAGATCCCCGCGCCCCGCTTCCATTCCGGTTATCAACTCTCTTTCCGGGACAGAAATATGTTCAAGTTTTTGCTGAAATTGATATAGCCAATCTATTGATAATTCGTGATTACTTATCAGACTGTGATTATATTCTTTCAGCTGCAGATGGATCGCTGCCAGAGTTGTAATAGTGCCGGCTGTGCCAATAAACTGGTAATTATTTCCAGCCAGCCCGAGCTGTTGCAGGCTCTGAATAAATTGCAATACAACCGTATTAATGGGCTGCCGCCACTGTGCCGCCGAAGAGTACCCTTCGCAGAGACTGACAACCCCCAGGGGGTAACTTTTCTGTACGCAGATTTTTCCATCAACAATGCAGATAAGTTCGGTACTGCCGCCGCCTATATCAATCACTATTGCAGCTTCAGGAGTTGGTTCAATAACCGACAGCGCTCCTGACGTTGTCAGCCGTGCCTCTTCTTCTCCGTCAATAACCTCTATATTGATCCCGGTGGCAGCAACAACGCTGTCAAGAAAAGTGTCTCGATTTTTTGCATGGCGCAAAGCTGCGGTCGCAACCGCCCGAACCTGTGAGATATCTGCAATTGCAAGAATAGCTTGATAGGATTGCAGAGTCGTTAAGGCTCTCTGCATGGCCGCTACAGATAAACCGGTTTGAGGAGAAAAATCTCCACCAAGTCGGGTCATCTGACGATGGTAGCTTTTCGGGATAATGGCATCGTTGCGACAATCCCCCAGCAACATCCTGATCGTGTTACTGCCAACATCAATAACTGCACGCATCTATTCTTCCCCGATAATAGCTGCAGAGATATTATAGGTAAGATGACCGATTTCTTTGTAATTATGGAGGATATCGATAAAAACTAAGCCAGGTTGAACTGCGCACTCACCGGTGTGTAACCGTTTAAGATGATTTTTACCCAGGCTCTCCTCCAAAGCCTCAATAGCATCCTCATATTCAATAGCCTTGCCACTGTTACCTTTCTCTCCGCTCTCCATAGCATTGACAACAAATTGTAAAAATTCGCCGGTTTTCTCGGCAATCAGGGTTACATCATTTTCACCGTAGTGAGAAAAGACAATCTTTCCTTCATACTTTTGAATTCCAAGTTGCCAGATGTCCTCACACTGATCCCCTATCCGCTCAAAATTGTTGACAATCTCCATCAGGGAAATAAGCGTTCTGGAGGTTTCAGGTGAAATTGCCCGCTGCGATAATTTAACCAGAAAGTCGAGGATTTCATGCTGCAAGATATTGATCAACTGCTCTTTTTCTTTCAAACTGCGGATTCTTTCAGTATGACCATCTTCCAGAAAAAGGGATGTCTCCTCAACCATTTCCAAAGCAATTTGTCCCATCCGTTTTGTTTCACGGCGTGCCTGACCGATTGCTACCGGGGGGGTATTTAAAACCCGGTCATCAATAAATTTGACCTGCAGGTTTTCGTGATCATCTGTCCCGCGGATAATCAGGGTAGAAAGTTTAGCCAGAACCCCAACCAGAGGGAGGAAAATCAGAGTATTGATCACATTGAAAAGGGTGTGGGCATTGGCAATGTGTCGAGCGATATAGGGTTTATCCCCGATTTGTGCGGCATAACTGGTGGCTTGAGCTTGTGTCTGAATGACAAAGTCAGCTTCACCAGGAGTCAGAGCGGCAACCAGACGGATAAAAAACGGCATCAGTAATAAAATGAAGAGAACTCCCAGAATATTAAATAAAAAATGGGAAAAGGCCGTTCTTCTGGCGGCCAGATTGGTGCCGATTGCGGCAATATTTGCCGTTATGGTTGTCCCGATGTTTTCTCCAAGAATAAGTGCCACACTCGCATCAAATGAGATCAACCCTGAACTTGCCAGCACCAGGGTAATACCAATAGTCGCACTGCTGCTCTGGACAATGACAGTTAACAGGGCACCAATGAAGATACCAAGTAACTTATAATCACCAACCAGCAAAAATAACTGTTGAAAATCGACACTGTCCTTCAACGGGATGAAGGCGTGCTTCATTGTCGTTAATCCCAAGAACAGCAATCCAAAACCAAGGATAATTTCACCAAGATAGGTGTATTTTTTATTTTTACTGAAGAGTTTAAGCCCGGCACCCAGGCCGATTGCCGGGAGGGCGGTTTGACCAATATTGAAGGCGATGAGCTGGGCTGTGATGGTCGTACCGACATTGGCGCCCAGGATCACTCCGATTGCTTGAACCAATGATAACAGGCCGGTATTAACAAAGCCGACCATCATCACCGTTGTTGCACCGGATGACTGAATGATTGCAGTGAGTGCAATCCCGACCAGTGCACCAATAAAGCGGTTATCTGTCAGGGCGGAAAGAATTTTGCGCATTTTATTGCCGGCAATTTTCTGTAAACCTTCCGACATAATCTTTATGCCGAACAGAAACATTCCCAGACCGCCCAACAGTCCAAATATAAGTTGCTGGTTGAATAGCGCAGACATGATCTCTCCCGTCAATGGATCGGTAGCGCAGAGGTAAACAGTTAAGGAAAAATGGTGTTAGCTTACTTATACCAGAATTTTATAACGTGAGTGCCGATTACTCAACAAAAAGGCCGGCAGTAAAGCTGCCGGCAAATAAAACCTTTGCTGTTGTGACAAATCACCCTTTACGCGGCAAACTAGCAGTCAACATGGCACGATAATCTTTTTTTACACTGCGTATTTTTGAACTGAAAGTTCGGACAATGTTCAACGTTAACTTCAACCCAAGGCGAGGCTTCTCGTTTACCAAGATATTGAAACTTTTCCTGTTTAAGCTGAACAGAACCGCATCTTTAATAATCCGCGCAGTTGCTGAACGATTTTCCCCATCAATAACTGCCATCTCACCAAAAACATCACCTACCCCGAGGGAAACTAAAGTCTGCTCATCGATTTCAGCGAGCATCTGTGAAATCTGCACAGTTCCCTGACTGATTATATAGAGAGACTCTCCGGGCATATTCTCAATAAAAACAGTTTTCCCTGCAGCAATTTGAGTCCGGGTAAAAATAGAGCTGAGATACTCTATCTCCAATTTTGCTATGCCGGCAAATAACGTGCTACCTGCTAGTTCAGAAAAATCTACATGACTCATATTCAGCACCTTTACAGCAGAAAAAAGAATCAGGTTCGGTAGTTTTCGGTATAATTCAAGTAATTTTGTGCCGACTGTTTAAGATAATCTATTTCTTTATCTGATAGATGCCGTTTATAAGCGGCCGGAAAACCAGCATACAAAGTGCCAGAAGGTACTTTTGTTCCAGGGGTAATCAGCGCTCCAGCAGCCACCATTGCATCGTCAGCAACTTCTGCTTCATCCATAACCACAGCACCCATACCAATCAAACAACGATCACCTATTCTACACCCATGCAGAGTCACATTATGGCCAATGGTCACATCATCCCCAATCACCGTCGGGTTTATTTTATGAGTCACATGGATAAC
>JAGLDI010000121.1 GCA_023145655.1 Desulfuromusa sp.
CTTCTCTATCCGGAGATTGGTGTTCCAACTGACAATACGATTTTACTCTTACCCCTTAAAAGCAATGATCGTATTATCACCATCACTTATGCTGACTTTGGTCCCCATGAGGCCAAACAGATTTCCCTCGATTTTCTTGAATTTTTTGTCGGTCAGGCAGGTCTTGCCATGGAAAATGCATTATTCCGCAAACAACTGAACCATTCCAACTCAACGGAAGTCACCCACTAGGATAGCTTTATGGATAGTAAAACACTCAATCAAATTTTGGAAATTGCATTTGCAAAGCGGGTTTCTGATGTCCACTTTGAAGTTGACAATCCACCATTTTTCCGCGCCCACGGACAACTTTTGCGCTCTAAATTAGCCAGCTTAACTCCAGCAGATACGGAGTTTATTGCGGCTACAATTATGAAGAATAATAACCGTGACTTACCGGTTAACTTTACCGAGTTCGACGCCTCCTATTCTTTAGAGAATAGTGGTCGTTTTCGGGTAAGCATCTTTAAACAACGGGGCAATATTGGTGTTGTCATGCGGGTCATTCCGCCAGAAATAGGGAGTTTCGAGGATCTTCAATTGCCGGCTGTTCTGGCAGAAATTGTCAAGGCCCCTAATGGCCTGGTTCTGGTGACCGGGCCGACTGGAAATGGTAAATCGACGACACTTGCAGCCATGATCAATTACATCAATGAAAAATATGCCTATAATATCATTACGATTGAAGATCCGATAGAGTTTCTCTTTACAGCCACTAAAAGCTGTATTATTCAACGTGAAGTTGGCATTGATACGGAAAATTTCAGTTCAGCCCTAAAAGCATCATTGAGGATGGATCCTGATGTTATTATGGTTGGAGAATTACGTGATCTGGAAACCATTGATGCCTGCATAAAAGCCTCAGAAACCGGGCACCTGGTTTTTTCGACACTGCATACGCAAAATGCAACCTCGACAATCAATCGGATAGTTGGGCACTTCCCTCCTGACTCACAAGAAATAATCCGCCAGCGCCTTGCAGATATGCTGGTCGCAACAGTTTCTTTACGGTTGGTTGAAGATAAAAGCGGCGATAATTTGATTCCGGTTGTTGAGGTGATGCGTACCACAACAACGATTCAAGCCTGTATCCGGGAAGGCAATCTGGATGAGATAGAGGGTCATATTGAGAAAGGGGCGGCGCAGTATCAGATGCAGTCGATGGACCAGCACCTGATCCAACTTTGCAATAAGGGACAAATTACAATGCGCGAGGCTAAACGGGTTTCAAACTCGATGGATCTGGAGCGTAAGCTGACCTTTACCTGATTTTACAGATTAAACCATTGGCACACAAAAGCCCGGCACAGATAAGTGTCGGGCTTTTGTCTCTAGTAAAAACCGCTTCTATAACTCTTTTTCACGACTGATAAGCGCAACAACTCCATCATACATATCCTGAACACAGTCAACTTCGGTGATTCCTAAGCGTCTTTTATTACTGATATCAAAAATTCCACTTTTACTTTCTGAATGCTCACCGTCTATGCCCCGAATCTGGAGGTGATAGGAATCAGCGATATCTTTAAATATGGGCATATCATCAGCAAGCAGTGGCAGACGGATATGGACACTGGCCCGCATAGCCGTCCCCAGATTGGTTGGACAACTGGTCAAGTATCCGAGTCGTGAATCAAACATGAAAGAGACCGTCTTTTCAATCTCTACAACCGCCTTCAGCAGACGACTGAAAACCGTCTCAATATCTCCCCCCTGCTGCATGGAAATAATCCGGAGTTGATCTTCTTCGTTGACCCAAACGAGAAAGGTTTTGTCGCGATTGTGAAAAATCCCCCGACCTTCAGGCCAATCCCGATTTAAGCCAGCGGCATCTAGAAACCGATCCCCGGCTTTGAACAGAAAGTGATCAGCAATCAATTGACTCCGAACCGCTTCATCCATTCCTGACAAAGGGTAATAGGTTCCTGCCAATTCGCCGGTCAAGTTACGTAAAGATCCGGAAACCTGAGATTCAACTAAATTACGCTGTATTTTCGTAATTGCAGGACCTAACGGTAAGCCTGTGATATTGCGCCCAACCCTGATACGGGTTGAGAGGATGAATTGACCATCCGGATCGGGATTTGGGGCAGACAGCTTTTGCAGATCAAGATCACTACGATGACTGTCTGTTTTGGAGAAACCGTGATAATCAGCAATAATCGGGTCGAAAAGGGGGTTGAACAGATGGTAAGATTCGGCATCACCGGCATAGACACCAACACCACTGTCCTGGTTTACCACCCCTGAGTTAATCGCCTGAGCTAAAGTAAATCCATTTTTCGTCACTCGACTTTTCAACTGCTGAAAAAGTTGTTTCGACAGATGACGGCACAGCAGCGAAGTACACGATTGATTAAATGTGGGAAAAGATAGATGATCCCAGGTCATGGCAGACCCCCTTTAGCAGCATTCTCGAAAACTTCCAACAGTTTAACCTAGCTAAAAATCTGCGGCTATTTTAGAAAATTAAAGTGTTTAGTCAGAAATAACTTTATTTCTCATCGACATTAGAGACAGTTGCTGATTTAGATTGGCGATCTTCCGTCGTTCCACGACTCTTTCCCTTTGCCTTATTCACCAACCAAAGGATCGTGAAGGTAATTACAAGGGTGAGGAAAAGGAACAATATATCGGCAAAACTAAATGGTTTCATTGAAAACCTCAGCTGGATATTCAGTGAAAATTAGAGTCTGACTAGAGTGGTATTTCAAAATTATCATTGTCAGAAAACAATAGATACAAAAAAAGGATGAAGCTTACGCTTCACCCTTTTCAGCGTTATCCCTCAGGATAACGAAAATTCAATTTTTTTTGTGGCTGGGGCGGCAGGGATCGAACCTGCGAATGCCGGAATCAAAATCCGGTGCCTTACCGCTTGGCCACGCCCCATAAATGAGATGGGTTTTTTAACAAAGAACAAATCTATCGTCAAGCAAAAACTACGTGAAAGCCGGTACGTTTAATCATAGAACCGTTTTGATCGCTTCACAGAGTCTGTCCATGTTAGCAGGAGTCATCCCCGCAACATTAATCCGGCCAGAACCAACAATATAGATGGAATACTCATCACGCAACCGATCGACTTGTTTTTTGGTTAAACCTGAAAAACTGAACATGCCACGCTGCTCGATAATTGAGGAGAAATCCTGCTTAACCCCTTTCTCCTTGAGGGTTTTGACAAACAGGTGGCGCATCTCGTTGATCCGATTACGGATATCGGCAACCTCTTCGAGCCACTGGGCTCTGAGCTCTTTATCTCCCAGGACAATGGCGACAATCTGAGCACCGTGAGAGGGTGGATTCGAGTAACTGTAACGGATTCTGAGTTTAACCTGACTCATCACAGTGGCAACCTGTTCCGCGCTTTCACCAACGACCGTCAATGCACCGGTTCTTTCACGGTAAAGGCCAAAGTTCTTGGAGAAACTAGAACAGATAGCCAACTGCCTAACCTTTTTGATCAGTTCAAGTAACCCGGCCCGGTCATCCTCAATCCCATTAGCTAGCCCCTGATAAGCAAAATCAACCAGTGGCAAGACACCCTGTTGAGTCAACAGTTCACCGATTTTTCCCCACTGCTCCGGAGTGGGATCAATACCAGTTGGATTGTGACAACAGCCATGCAGAAGAATGACATCTCCCTTTGGAATTTTCTTAATCGACTCATACATGGCATCAAAGTCAAGACCGTTAGTCTTGGGATCACGATATGCATACTTCTTGCACGTGACTCCCGCCGCCGCAAAAATCGTATTATGATTAGCCCAGGTTGGATCACTTAACCACAGGGTTGAATCCGGGTGCAAAGTATGCAAATAGTCGCCAGCCACACGCAGTGCACCTGTCCCCCCCGGGCATTGAGCTGTCGCAGCACGTTTCTCGACAATGACCTCATGATCTTCACCAAACATAAGCTCCTGAACCCTGGCACAATAGAGGGGTTCACCGGTCATCGGCAAGTATCCTTTAGAGTTTTCCTGTTCAACGATACGTCTCTCTGCCTCTTTCACCGTTTCAAGAACCGGAGTCTTCCCGGTAGCATCCTTATAAACACCAACGGAAAGGTTAATCTTGTCAGGATTTGAATCGGCATTGAAGGCTTCGGTCAGGCCAAGAATTGGATCAGCAGGTGCGGTTTTAACGTTTTTGAACATAACAAAACAGCCTCTCATATATTGGTGTTGATGGGTACAATGCAAATACCCCCGAGAAAATTTAAACCCTCCCGACTCAGTATTTACATACCCACTATTAAATGGAAAATTCTGCTAACTTCTACCCTATGCCACAGTCCTTGTCAAACCCAAAACCAGCACCTGAAAGGTGCACAAGAAAAAGGAATATGATGGAGGATTCAATGAGCATTAACGGTGACGACTCCAACCACTAAATTCCAGATTTCAATAAACTCAATACCTCTACCCAAGAGGACAGGCCAATCGCTACAATGAAACCAGCAGCCAAATAATAAGTATTGCTTAATTTTTCGATTGCATCGAAAGAAGAGTTAGAATATCCTGTTGTCATTCAATTAGAAGGGATTTTCATGACTGCGGAAACAGATCGACCAACGGCTGATTCAAGAAAGAATTTACGTGCCCCCTTAATCATACAAAAGGTTCTCATTGAAGGTGATCGGCCAGCTTTTTTTGGTTACACTAAAAGCATCAGTAAAAGCGGGATGTTTATCGCGACAACCAATATGATTCAGCCTGGTGAACAGGTCAAACTTGAATTCCAACTACCAGCACCGCTAAAAGGGATCGTTCGCTGTCTCTGCGAAGTTGTCTGGAAACGACCACACGGTACCCATCTCCCTTTTGAACCAGGAATAGGGATTAAATTTGTCGATCTACCGATAGAGATCTCTGACAAATTGGACGAGTGGATCAAACAGCAATTATAAAGACAAAAAAACTGATGCCATGAGGTATCAGTTTTTTTGTCACCCTCTCCATCTTTCAGGAATAAATTAACTATTCAATCGCCTCAATTGCCTGCTCAATCCGTCGCAATGATTGTTCCCTGCCGAGAACTAGCAGAACCTCATAAATACCGGGGCTCGGAACTCCACCCGTCAATGCCACCCGCAACGGTTGCGCAACCTTACCGAATTTCAGTTCGGTCTCTTGCATGATTTCTGCAAACGATAACTCAAGTTGTTCTTTACTCAATGTTTCACTATGAGCTAATTTTTCAAGAATAGTGGTGAATAACGGTTTTTGTTGAGGGGTTAAAAACTTCTTTTTTGCTTTTTCATCGTAGACAACTGGATCGACAAAATAGAAACCGGCGCCCTCGGCCATTTCCAGCAGAGTTGCAGATCGCTCCTGGAGACTTTTGACCACCTCAACCAGATTGGGACCAGCAGAAAGCTTAAGTTCTTTTTGCTCAAGAAAGGGCTTTAGTAATGCAGCCAACCGTTCCGGATCGCCAGTTTTGATGTAATGGCTATTGAGCCAGAGAAGTTTTTCAGGATTAAAGACCCCTGCCGACCGACCAACATTCTCCAAACTGAATTTATTAATCAGATCATCCAGACTGAAGATCTCTTCATCACCAAAAGACCAGCCCAGACGGACCAGATAGTTGATCAGCGCCTCAGGTAAATACCCCATCTCTCGGTAGGCCATCACCGAGGTTGCACCGTGCCGCTTTGACAACCGTTTCTTATCAGAACCGAGAATCATTGGGACATGAGCAAACTCTGGGAT
>JAGLDI010000122.1 GCA_023145655.1 Desulfuromusa sp.
TGGCGCTTACGGGCCGCATCAATAAAAACTTTCAGGTTTTGTTTTGCTTTACTTTGGCCCACATACTCTTGCAGCGATTTCGGGCGAAGACCAAGCTCGTAATTGGTCTCTTCCGGCTGCTCATCGGCAGCAATTAAACGTTCGCTCATTCTTCTCTCCAGTTATTTTAAGAGAACTTGCAGTGCTGCTTTCAGGATCTTTTCAAGCGGGGCTTCCGGGGGCAGGGTTAAATTTGCCAGCGCCCGCCTTGCAAGAGTTTCTTTATAGCCCAGATTAACCAAAGCCGATAACGCATCCTGGTGGGAATCCTCATGCTTTGAGGTGGTGATCCCATCAGCAGGGGTGATAGCGGCCGAAACAGCATAGGCGGTCGCTTTGTCCTGCAGTTCAAGAATCAGTCGCTCAGCACTTTTTTTACCAATGCCGGGGATTGAGACCAAGCGGGGAATATCGCCCTCGCTGAGAGCCAGTGCCAGCTCTTTACTCGGGATATGGGAAAGAGTCGTGATTGCGAGTTTTGGACCGACCCCGGAAACAGAAATCAGCAATACGAACAGGTCTTTTTCGGTTATCGTAGCAAAGCCAAACAGGTTGATCGCATCTTCTTTGACGTGGGTATAGACCTGCAGTTGAACTTTACCCTCCTCAGGGAGGGCATAAAAGGTTGAGAGGGGAATCTGTAGTCGATAGCCCACGCCGGCAACATCAATAATGATTTGTCCTGGGCTGCGAGAGGCCAGTTGTCCAGTTAAAAGGGCAATCATGGTTATTTTCCCCGAAGATTTTCAGTGGTTGGCGCGATTTTATTGCTCAGATGGTGACTATGGGCATGGCAGATTGCGACTGCAAGTGCATCAGCCGCATCCTCTTGAGCAATTTCAGGTAAATTCAACAGCACTTTTGTCATCTGCTGAACCTGATTTTTTCCAGCTCGACCGTAACCGACAACGGCACTTTTAACCTGTAGTGCCGAGTATTCGGCAACCGGTAGCCCTGCATTGATACCAGCCAGCAGAGCAATTCCCCGGGCATGTCCCAGTTTCAGCGCAGAAGCCGGGTTGCGTGCCATAAAAACCTGCTCCACCGCAACTGCTTCAGGGCGATGTTTTTCGATCAGGAGACAGAGTTCCCGATAGATAATCTGCAATCGCACCGCCAATGCATCTTCGCTACGGGTGAAGATGGCTCCGTTATCCAGGTGGATCAGCCGATTTCCCTGCTGTTCGATAAAGCCATAGCCGGTCGCTTTGCTCCCCGGATCAATCCCCAGAATACGCATAGTTGAATAATTACCCGTGATCACCCAGAAATGTTTTTACAAAAGATACGCTGGCTAAGCAAAAAATCCGACCGCCAAGACGTAGTCGTTTCTCGGGGGCGAAGGGATACATCGGTATGCCGAGATCCTGAAAAACGGCTGCAACACCGGCGACCGGAGATTTTTGCAACGCCATCAGTCCATGATTCTTTCCATCTCCTCATCAGAGATATCAAAATTGGCGTGAACGTTTTGTACGTCATCATTGTCTTCCAGAACATCAATCATTTTCATCAGTGATTCAGCCTGTTTTCCTGCCACTGGATTGAGATTTTGCGGGATCATGGTGACTTCTGCTGATTGAAATTCAAGCCCCTGCTTCTCCAGATTGTTACGAACCGTTTCAAACTCTGCGGGATCAGTAACCACTTCAATAATGCCGTCGTCCTCTTTGACATCCTCAGCACCTGCTTCCAATGCCGCATCGAAAATGGTTTCAAAGTCCTTGTCATCGGTAAAGATGATTTGACCCTTACGATCAAACATGAATGCGACCGAGCCACTCACCCCGAGGCTTCCACCGTACTTGTTAAAGGCATGGCGGACATCAGCTACGGTACGGGTCCGGTTGTCAGTCATGAACTCAACAATAATTGCAACCCCTCCGGGACCGTAACCTTCAAAAATCCCCTCTTCGTAAGTGACACCGTCAAGATCTCCAGTCCCTTTTTTGATCCCACGTTCAATATTGTCTTTGGGCATATTAGCTTGTTTTGCTTTGTCCACCGCCAGCCTTAACCGTGCATTTGATTCAAGGTCGGCCCCGCCAATTCTTGCCGCAATGGTGATTTCTTTAATCACTTTTGTGAAGATTTTTCCACGTTTGGCATCCTGTGCCCCTTTGCGATGTTTGATATTGGCCCATTTGCTATGTCCAGACATCGAGATTGCTCCTTGATTTTAAAAGAAGTAAAACGCCGGCAGTGCCGGCGTTTTATCGTTGATATTTGTGTTGATTATAACAGTAATTTAAGGTTTTCAGTAGCTAATAAGTTTTAGATCGTCAGTGACTCCGGTCACCCTTTCGACTCTGCTTGCATCATCAATAACGGCCTGGCGTTCACTTTCGCTGTGGATATGGCCAGAGAGGGTGACATGGCAATCGGTCACATCAATGTTAAACCAGATATCCTTGATTCGCTCATCATCAAGTCGAGCAATCTGAATTTTTTTCTGGATGATCAGATCTTTGATTTTAATTTTGCAGGTCTGGTCTTTTTCAATGAAATAGGGATCTTTGATCGCTTTGCTGATCAATTTGACTGCCGTTTCATTGGAAACCCTGATGGTGTTGATAACCATGTCATATTCAATCGGGTTGGTCCAGTTGCGGTCAAAATAGTATTTAATAAAACCGGCTCGCTGCTGATCACTCCTCCGGACCAGATAACGGGCCAACTCTGGATCAATCCACTCCCGTTGTGCCCAGCGTTCTACCCGCTCTTCAAAGGGGGCGATTATTCTTACCCGAAACGCACTGCTGATACCGGATAGCAGATCCTGACCACCCCGGCCATAGATGACAACATTTCCCAATAGAGCCTGTTCCAGTACAATCAGTTGGATACGGCTCATATTCAGTTCAATCTGCCGATCCAGATGATCAACAAATGCAGGTGGTTTCTCATCGATCTGCTGTAATGCTTCTTGCGACAGGTCATAGCTGTCAGCAGCAGCTCTGATAACGTCACCATCCACCAGAGTATATCCGAGCTCTTCAGCAACCTGATGGACGATCGGGATGCCGCCACTACCCATTTCACGGGAAAAGGTGATAATTGACATAAAACTCTCTCCAATATTCAAAGTTTTTGCTTGGTCATCTCTGACCACTTAATTTTATACAACGGCCGATAATGACATGAATCATCATTAAGCTCAAGCGTTTATCAAGCTTTTAACCCTTGTCTTTGACTTGACCGGTGGCTATAATTTCGCTCCTTGTTGCCGAATAAAGGTGAATATTTTATGCTCAAAAATCAGACTGATAAACTCACTTTACAGCTGCAGCAGCAGATTGATTCTGCTGCAGGAATCACCTTTGCGAAGTTTATGGAGCAGGCTCTTTACCATCCTGAATACGGTTACTACACGGCCAGGCGAGAGCGGATTGGTAAAAAAGGTGATTTCTTTACTTCATCCAGTGTCCACTCCTGTTTTGGCCAACTGATCGCTCGACAGTTGGAGCAGTTGTGGCAACTTCTTGGTCGGGGGGATTTTACCATTGTTGAGCAGGGGGCAGGGGAGGGACACTTGTGTCTGGATATTCTTGATGCATTGGCAGAAACAGCCCCGGAATTTTATGCCTGCCTCGAATATCGGTTGATAGAAATCAGCCTGGATAACCGCCAGAGACAGGAAAAACTATTACAGCATCATCTCTCTGCCGGATGCGTCGTCTGGAGTGAATTAGCTGATATGCAGGAGATCCAGGGCTGCTTTATCAGCAATGAGTTGCTCGATGCCTTTCCGGTTCATCTGATTGAGAAACATGCTGGAGAATTGCGGGAAGTTTATGTCGTTAATCAAGATGGGCATTTTTGTGAAGAACTACGACCCCTTTCTACCGATTCAATCAGGGACTATTTTCAACTGGTCGATATTGAACCTGCCGAGGGGAACCGCTGTGAAGTTAATCTTACTGCCGGTGACTGGATCTCCCAGGTAGCAGGGGCTCTGCAGCGTGGTTTTGTCCTGACCATTGATTATGGTTATCTGGCCGAGGAGTTGTATGCTCCCTATCGTCACGCCGGAACACTCCTTTGTTACCATCAGCACCAGACCAATGAAAATCCCTATCAGCGAGTGGGTGGTCAGGATATTACCGCTCATATTGATTTTACTGCTTTACAGAAGATCGGGCAGCAACACAATTTGGAGACTCTCTATTTTGGTCATCAGTACCAATTTCTCATGGGGCTCGGTTTTCTGGAAATGTTGATTGAGATGGAGAGTCGTGAAACTGATCCCGCTAAAGCTCAGGCCTTGCGGATGAATTTAAAAACTCTGATCCTTCCGGAAGGGGGGATGGGTGAAAGTTTCAAGGTGCTCATTCAGGGGAAAAATGTGGGTCAGCCAGAGCTCCTTTGCAGCAAACGTATCGGTGATATCCGGATGCCAGCTGAAAATTAAGAACAGAACTTGCAATAGAGTCGGGATCGACGCTATACTTGACTAATAAACTCATAATTACGGAGGAAATACCTGATGAAAGAACGTGTCCAAGAAATTTTGGAATTGATTCGTCCCACCCTGCAGGCCGATGG
>JAGLDI010000123.1 GCA_023145655.1 Desulfuromusa sp.
AGAATCAGACCCGCAATGCCGGCAATTTCAAAACCGCCCACTTTACTTAGGACATCAATAGGGTCAGTGGAATCAGGATTGTTGAGAGCGAGGGCTTTTTCAAGGATTTCAGTTTTATGTCGCAACTGTACATCATCAAGCCCGGTTCCCCGTCCGACAACTTCAACTATCGGCAGCTGACAAAGGGTTGCAACGATTGCACTGCTCGGTGAAGTATTACCGATCCCCATGTCACCGGTTCCAAACAAATCGGTAGTATCAGCAAGCTTCTGTGCGACGCTGATACCAGCTTCAAGGGCCCGGACGGCTTGATCTCGACTCATAGCCGGACCCGTAGCAAAATTGTCTGTTCCGAGCGCAATTTTCTGATCAATGATATTTTCACCGCCAGCCAGAGTGGAAAGATCGCCGGCAACGCCCATGTCGACAACTTTGACGTTGGCACCGGCTTGTCTGGCGAGGACATTGATCCCGGCCACTCCGTTAATAAAGCCCCGGATCATTTCTACCGTGACCTCTTTTGGGAAAAGACTGATTCCTGCAGCGGTAATGCCGTGATCTCCGGCCATAATGACGATGGTTTTGCGTTTAATACTGGGACGTACTGAACCACAGATGCCGGCAATATCGAGTGCTAGATCCATCATCCGACCCAGTGCCCAGTGTGGCATAATTAATTGATCGAGACGTTCTTTTGCCTGAGTACGAATGGTTTGGTTTTGTCCTGTAATTGAATTGATGGTTTTGTTCAGTAAATCCATGTGACTTGTTACTCCTGTTTTAAGCTGAGGGGGATACCGGAAATCATGAAGATAACTTTATCTGCCAGTCTTGCAATGGTCTGATTGCAACGACCGAGACAGTCCCGGTAGTGTCTGGATATCGGATCGGCAGGTACCAGCCCCATTCCCAGTTCATTGCTTACAAAAATAATTGTCCGATTTGTTTTTCGACATACATTGACCAACTCTGTGCATTGGTCACTGATCATTTGTTCGGTCAGGAACTTCCCTTCTTGCTCCGCTTCGTAGAGGAGATTGTTGATCCACAAAGTCAGACAATCGATGAGGAGAATATCAAAATGACTCGCTTGCTCAACAGCTGCGCTCAGGTCGAGTGGTGCTTCGATTGTCTCCCATTCCCGATCTACTCGCTGCTGTTGGTGGTGTGCAATACGCTGCTCCATCTCCTCATCAATCAGCGGACAGGTTGCCAGATAAACCCGTTTTCCTGGCAGACTCTCTGCGATTTGCTGAGCGTAATTACTCTTGCCGCTACGACATCCACCACTGATATAGATCAAATGAGCCATGGTCTTTTCTCCAAAAAAAATCCCGGAGTCCTGTGCTCAGGCTCCGGGATAGCGTATTTTATCCTTGGATTTGTCCGCCTTTGTCCTTGAATCCACGAAGCATGGGCAGCAGTATTCAGGAAAAGAAAGTGTCTGGCTTCCGGAGATTTTTTTCCGGTTACAGTGGCGGGTCCGCGACGGATTTTCACCGTCTTCCTCTCTCTTCATGTTTGTGTTGAGGCGATTAGAATGGAAAAGTGCTCTGCCTGCAAGGAAAATCTAACCTAAAACTTTTTTTGGCCAGGCAAATGTTTCTCCCTCCGCTAAATTCATGCTACTTTGTGTTTTTTCCAAAACAGTGAACTGACTTAATGCAAAAAATAGAAAGGTACAGGGGATGATTTTTGAAAAAATAGG
>JAGLDI010000124.1 GCA_023145655.1 Desulfuromusa sp.
CAACCTCTGGCAGTCACAACAGAAGAGGCAAGTCTGCTGCTGCTCCTCGGAGGGATCATTCTCCCCATCTCCTTCGCCATGATTACCCTCAGTCCCCGTTATCTGCAAGCTCCGGAAGTGAGTCTGATTCTTCTCATTGAAACGGTTTTAGGACCGATTTGGGTCTGGTTAGTGCTAAGTGAAGTGCCCCATTCAAGAACTCTGGTCGCTGGATTTCTGATCCTCGGAACCTTATTGCTCCACACTCTGGTATCACTGCTTCGACCACAGGTCAGGGTAAAAAGTTAATTATTGACCAAACCGCTGCCGATAAGCAGTTGGTGAAATGCCGACAACCTGCCGAAACAAACGACGGAAGGAACTGAGATCGACATATCCAACCGCGGAAGTAATTGTCTCCAAGGTTTGATCCGATCCGATCAACAGCTGCTTCGCTTTCTCAATACGCATTTTTTGCAAATATTCCAGAGGAGCTTCACCTGTCGCCCTTCTGAAGCGGCGGAGGAAGGTACGCTCATTCAATCCGGAGCGTTTTGCCATAACCCGGACTGAAATTTTTTCTCTATAGTAATGATCCAGCCACTGTTGAATTTTGTGGATCGGATCATCAATATGTTCTCTGCTCCCCTTGAATTTGATAAATGGAGCTTGCTCACGACGATTTCCATCAATTAACATCATTCGTGCACAAGTTCTGGCCAAGGATTTCGAGCCATACTTCTCAATAAGATGGAGGGCCAGATCAATATGTGCCCCCGTCCCGCCGGCACAAAGATAATCGACACCATCAATAATAAGCTGGTCAATTTGCAGGTCAACTTTCGGGAAACGCTGTCTGAAACGCTCTCCCAATTGCCAATGAGTTGTCGCTTGCCGCCCCTGTAAAATACCCGCTTCCGCAAGCAAAAAAGCACCGGAGCAGGCACTGGCAACAACCGTCCCATTGTGATGTTGCTGAGCAATCCACTCTATCAGTTCGGTCTGCTCCAACAGATGGTCAGGTCGTCCCATCACTCCCGGAACAATCAACAGATCAATATCATGACAATCTTTCAGGCTGCCGTTAGCTGCCACCAGCTGCCGGTTAAAGCTTGCAACTGCCACCCCATCCAGAGTGACCACTTCAGTGTGGCAGAAGAGTGTCCCCACTCCCGAAGATAAACGCTTCTGCTCCCAGTTGGCCAAGGTGAACAAATCGAGCATTCCGGCAATCCCCGATTGCAAACAATTGTCATAAGCCAACACAGCAATATTTAACATCGTTTTACCCCTTTCTCATTTAGCTGATAACTATAGGATATAATATGAATAATTGCCAATATAAATATTTTAATAAACTACCTTTATTACGACAAATTTCTTCCATTTTTTGACCTCATTTCCAACATAAAGTTAGATTGTCGCCCCTGCTGCAAATAATCTACTCTTGCTTTAGTAATCAAATATTTTCCGTGAAGAGGACAAATATGAAATGTTTCATCTATCAATTATTCTGTCTGCTGGCACTATAGCTCCCTTCACAGCCCTGTCTGGCTGCTGATTATACCGTCTCTTTTAATCAGATTGTTGATTGATGCTCTCCGTCAGGGAGTCAAAGATGAGCTTGGCAACCGGTTGATCATGCTCCACAGCGGACAAATCATCCTCGATGTTTCAGGAGAGAAAAAGTGTCCATGGCCGTGGAGGATCTACTGGAACAATTCTATAAAGTCCGTGGCGAAGAATTTGTCTCTGATCGAATGTTACTGGTTTAAACTCCCCCCTTCAACACTTGACCTGAAACCACCTCTGCCCTACTCTGTGGGCTCTTCAAACCATCGTGGAGCCTCCGTTTGACTGATTTTCTACAATTCCTTTTTTCTGGACTGACCAGCGGCGCAATTTATGCCCTGATTGCTCTCGGCTTTTGTGTCGTCAACAACACCATGGGGATCGTCAACTTTGTTCAGGTTGATTTTGTTTCCCTGGGTGGAATGTTGATGTTTTCGGCACTGTTTGCTGCCGGACTGCCAATGATACCTGGACTGCTTTTGGCCGTTGCTGGGGTGGCGCTGGTGGCGATGCTGGTGGAACGGTTCGGCTTACGCCCGGCCCGTTCTGATAATCCTCTGGTACTGATTTTTCTGACCGTCGGCCTGTCAATTATTCTGCGCGGTGTGATCAAGTTGATCTGGGGAAAAAACCGTATGGCACTGCCTCCCCTTACTCCTGACGTTCCGATTAAGATTTTTGGTGCCAGTATTTTGCCACAGGCCCTCTGGATTATATTGTTAACTATAGTCGCCATAACCCTGCTGACCTGGTTCTTTTACCGAACATCACTGGGGTTGTCGATGCGCGCCGTGGCATCTAATCCAACGGCAGCAGCCGTTGTTGGGATTCCTGCCGGACGAATCAGACTGACCAGTTACGCAATCGCCGGAGCATTGGGGGGGTTGGCGGGGGTCCTGGTCACACCAATTACAACACTAAATTATGATGTTGGTGTCCTATTGGGCCTTAAGGGGTTTGCAGCAGCCATCCTTGGAGGCTTTGGCTCTTTTCCAGGAGCCATTCTTGGTGGCCTCGGACTTGGACTGTTGGAATCCCTCTCGGCCGGATATTTGTCGAGCGCCTATAAAGATGTGGTTGCCTTCGTGGTGTTGTTGCTGGTGTTGTTTGTGCGGCCAAAAGGGTTGTTGGGGAAATAATTAACTTTAACGGAGAGACGCAGAGAAAGCCTTCTTGGGGAAGTTAAAAACAAAAAAAAATCATGCCCTTCTCTGCAAACTCAGCGTTCTCTCCACCTCTGCGTTAAATGCTTTTGAATTATAAGGTTAGCAAAATATGAAAAATAAAATCCAACTTTTGATGGGGAATGAAGCCATCGGGCAGGGGCTGATTGAAGCGGGTTGTCAGGTTGCTGCGGCCTACCCCGGAACACCCTCAACGGAAATTCTGCAAGCGGTGATTGATCGCCGTGAACAAGCTGCTGAACCTCTCCACCTCGAATGGTCGGTCAACGAGAAAATTGCCTTTGAAGTTGCTCTGGCTGCCAGCTATACCGGAAAACGTTCTGTGGCGGTTATGAAACAAGTCGGGCTGAATGTGGCAGCTGACCCCTTTATGCGGACCGCCTATATCGGCATCAAGGGGGGGATGCTGACTATTGTTGCTGACGATCCAGGCCCACACAGCTCCCAAAATGAACAGGATACTCGGCTATTCTGCTTACAGGCGCGGGTCCCGGTTATTGACCCCGCCAGCCCGGCAGAGGCAAAGGAGTTCATCCAGCCAGCATTTGAATTAGCGGAAAAATATGAACTCAATATTGTTTTACGCCCAACCACCCGCATCTGTCACTCACGGCAAAATGTCTCTATTGCCGGGCCGATTACACTGTCTCGACAGGCAAATTTTGAACTAGACACTCCCCGCTGGGCAGCAACCCCGGCCTTTCTTCCGGCACTGCACCGGAAGTTGAATGCCAACCTCGAAAAGATTTCCGTTGAACCCGATTGGCAGCCACACCTGATTCCGGGAGATGACAGCCAGCCGCGAACCGCCCTGGTTGCCTCGGGGATTGTTTATAGCAATCTGGTCGACTTGCTCGAAGAATTGGATTTAAACAATAAAATAGATCTTTACCAGGTATTGATGCCTTATCCACTCAACCCCGATTTTTCTAAAAGCTTACATGAAAAGTATGACCACATCCTGATTTTGGAAGAAACCTACCCGGTCATCGAACTTCAACTGGCGCATCCCGGAAGCTCTGGCAAACAGAACGGGGCAGTTCCTCGTGAGGGAGAACTGACACCGGATGTCATCCATCAGGCTCTGGCCGATTTTCTTGATCTTGCTCTTCCAGAAGAACGACCGGAAGAACGACGCGGGCAGCGACCTTCTCTCTGCCCCGGATGTTCGCACCGGACCGCTTTTTACAGTATTAAAAAGTGTTTCCCAAAAGGAATTTATCCCTCTGATATCGGTTGCTACACTCTGGGGATGAATCTGGGTGCCGTCCATACCGTCCACTGCATGGGGGCCTGTATCAGTCAAGGAGCGGGCTTCTATCAGGCCTATCAGCAGGATGAAGGAGATTTTCCGACCATCGTTGTCACCATCGGCGACTCAACCTTTTTCCATGCCGGAATCCCGGCACTAATCAATGCTGTCATTCAGCAAGCACGGATTATTATTGTTATTCTCGACAATGCAACGACCGCTATGACCGGAGGCCAACCGGTTCCTCACCTGGGGATTGCCGCTGGGGATGTCCCCACCAAAGCGGTCGCCATCGAGCCATTGGTCAAAGCTTCCGGGGTTGAATTTCTTGAGGTTTGCAACCCTTATGAAAACAACAAGTTCGAGACATTACTAAAACAAGCTGATGATTATATCCGCAGCCCCACAGGGGGAGTTGCCGTTTTGATCGCACGCCACGGCTGTATTATGGACCCGGCGGTGCGCAGGGCACAGGAATCGTTCCTTGTCACTATCAACGAGAAGTGTGTCGGCTGTCGGATCTGTGTTGACAAATTTGAGTGCCCGGCCCTCACCATGGATGAAGAAAACAACGTCGCCAGAGTCGATCAGGACCGCTGCATCGGTTGCGGAACCTGCATCTCGGTTTGCCCGGTTAATGCAATCATCAAGGAGGAGAAGTGATGAAACAGCAGATCATCGTCAGCGGAATCGGCGGTCAGGGGGTGCTGTTTCTAACCAGAGTCATTGCACAGGTTGCCGTCAATCGCAATATTCCCGTCCTGACCTCCGAAACTCACGGTATGGCACAACGGGGCGGCACCGTCCTTTCAACAATCAAGATTGGTGATTTTTCCAGCCCGTTAATTCGTACCGGTCAGGCCAACCTTGGTCTGTTATTGTGGGAAGAGAACCTGCCGGTACATCAATCACTGTTGCAGAAAAAAGGGACCTGGATCATTAATACCACACACAATGATGACCATATCGGCATAGATGCAGCTAAAATCGCCAGAGCTCTCGGCAGTGCGGTCCTGTTGAATCTGGTTTTACTCGGCGCTGCCATAAAACACAGAGCTTTGATTTTCACTGTCAAGGAGTGTGAAACAGCGATTAAGCAGCTGGCACCTGAAAAGTTTATTGAGCAGAATTTAGCGGCTTTCCACAAAGGGTTGAGCAGTTAGGTTTCCCATCCCCTGTGACGCAGCCGTAGCG
>JAGLDI010000125.1 GCA_023145655.1 Desulfuromusa sp.
TTCTGAAAACAAACTTTATACCTTTGGTAAAAACCGGATTAACCTGGAAACACATCAGGCAGAGACAACCCATGGAACCATCCAGCTCACCGAACTGGAGATGAAGATGTTGCTACTTTTTTTTGCCCAGGAAGGAAAGATACTCTCCCGGGGTGAATTACTCCAACAGGTGTGGGGGATGTTACCAGAAACAGAAACCCGTACGCTCGATAATTTCATTGTTCGGCTGCGCAAATACTTTGAACCTGAGCCGATAAAACCCCGCTATTTCCGCACAATCCGCGGGCGAGGATACCAGTTTATCCAGAATCCAGACTAATGGGAAAAGTGCTGGCCGATACGACGCGATCTGCTGCTTCAAAAATCGGCATTTTCCAAAGCTAGGAAAGCCATCCTTCTCGTCAAAAATTCAATTCATTTGCTAGCAAAACAGCAAATCAAATTGTCAATAGATGCCCTCTATATTATAATCAACCTGCTGAGATTCAATTATTACAGATAAACAACCTGTTATTTTTAAAAGGAGAGCAAGATGAAAGCAGTTCTGATCGATGAATTTGGG
This sequence comes from Desulfuromusa sp., assembly GCA_023145655.1. GTDB lineage: Bacteria > Desulfobacterota > Desulfuromonadia > Desulfuromonadales > Geopsychrobacteraceae > Desulfuromusa. Next base: position 563 of record JAGLDI010000125.1, read on the forward strand.
ACTCCAGAAGTTATGAAAGTCGGAGAAATTGACAAACCACAGCCCAAAGCTGATGAAGTTCTCGTCAAAGTTATTGCCACCAGTATCAATCGCCCTGATCTGGTACAACGGATGGGCAACTATCCCGCCCCGGCTGGAGACTCAGAAGTTCTTGGGCTTGAAGTTGCTGGCACCATTGCGGAAGTTGGCAGCGCTGTTGACAATTGGGAAATTGGTGATCGGGTTATGACACTGGTTGGTGGTGGGGGCTATGCAGAATATGCCGTTGCCTACGCCAACCATTTAATGCCAATCCCCGAAAGTATGAGTTTTGAAGAGGCGGCCTGTGTCAACGAAAGCTATATCACTGCGTTCCTCAATGTATTTATGCTTGGTGGCCTGCAAGATGGACAAACCGCAATTCTCCACGGTGGCGGAGGTGGGGTAAATACTGCGGCTATTCAACTGGCAAAGGCCCTCACACCAAATGCCAAACTGATTGTTACGGCTAGTCCCACCAAGATGGAACGGGTTAAAAAGTTGGGCGTCGATCTGGTGATTGATTATACCAAAAATCCCGATTTTTCTGGCATAATCAAAGAATATACCAGCAAAAAGGGGGTTGATATGATCCTCGACCATATTGGTGCCAAATACCTGAAACCAAATATGAATTCTCTTGGTTATACAGGAAAACTTGTTGTTATTGGCGTCATGAGTGGGATTAAAGCTGAGTTAAATCTGGCCTTGATGATGGTCAAACGCCAGCAGATCATTGGTTCGGTTCTGCGTAGCCGTCCGGTTGCCGAAAAAGGGGATATCGTTGCTGAATTCACCCGTCGAGCCTTGCCGAAGTTTGCTGATCGAAGCATCATCCCGATCATTGAAAAAGCTTTTCCCCTTACTGAAGTTGTCACGGCACACCAGATGATGGAAGAAGATAAACATTTCGGTAAAATCGTTCTGAAGATTGCCGATAGCTGATTTAACGATAAGAATGAATGAGGAGAAAACGTCCTGTTGAATTCAAACTGAAGGACGTTTTCTCCCCCCTCCCCCCCTCTGAAAAACCCATTTTTTGGAGTGCGCCGCTACTGGTGAACGATTAAGTCCGGTGGGACAATAGCCTGAGATGCAAGTTTAAGAACCGCCTCAAGAGGAAGCAAACTTCTGGTTTTGGCAATAAAACCATTGACGTGAACAAAACGGATTTCCGGGTCAGCAGCAACAGAACGAAAATCGACAATCATACTATCACCCAACCTGACCATCTCCCACCCGGCACCACGGGTCGATGGAGTAATGCTCATGACCACGGCTTCATCGTTAAGAGCCCGAAGATACAACTCCATTGACAGCTTGGGGTTATCTTTAATCTGACTGACAAGAACTTTGAGATGTTTTATCGGTAAAATTTTTGCTTCTTTTTTTAACCGCTCCAATCGGACCATTTTCAAACCAACCATCTCAATAAAATCAGTCCCGAAATCTTTCATCAGCCGGTAAAAAGTATCCTGCTCGGTTAATGAGGTCACTTTTGAAAAACAGGATAAAATGTAACCATCAATTGGTGAAGATGATGAAAACAGGATACTGGTATCGACCCCCAGATACTCAGCGGTTCTATAGGGGCCACGGACATCCATCATACTCATTTGAGCATACCAGCCAAAAACCACCATAGCGGCATCATGATAGCCGAGGTATTTCATTACCAGATGAAAGGCACAGGGAAGTGTTGACTTCTGGTGGTGGTCAAAATTATGTTTTTCAAGATCGTGTTCCATCCCGACATCCACAACATAGGTGTCTGGATCAGCAAGATCCTCACTGGTTGCTTCTCGCCGAAAAATCTCTGCAGAACCGAGGGTCGCCAGCAGAATACTTACGGACATAAAGTCGTCTTTGTGGGCACTCCCCGGGTGGGTAATAATTTTATACATACAATCGTCCCCTGCCTTCACTCAAATCCTTGGTGTCCTTGCCCTTGTGGAAAGTTCGACACCACAATTTCCATCACAATAGGGTTGATTGTTGCTCTCTCCGCAACTACATAAATAAACCCGCTCACGCTCCTTCACCTCAAACCGAATGGGGATATGTTCACCACCTTGATGGTACCCATCACAAAAAGGGAGGTTTTCAGATCTGCCACAGATGCAGCGATAGTAAACTCCCGGTTCAAGAGTTAGAGCAATTGGCATTCCAGCATTATTATTTATCTGACTCATGAGTCACTCTTGAAAAAATAGATTACCACTATAAAGCAGTTAGAATTCATAAAATAATAATTTTCACTTTCATGCCGGCAGAAAAGTTTCCAACCAATTTACATACTATTTCATTTATAGTGTCATCTATAGTTATTCCATGAATAAGAATATCAATGTAATCACCAGATAGCAAACTCAAGGGTCATGTATGAAAAAAAATAATGTGATTTTAATTGGTATGCCCGGTGCGGGGAAGAGTACCGTTGGAGTTATTTTAGCCAAACGGATCGGCTTTCATTTTATTGATACAGATCTACTTATCCAGTCTCAGGAAAAATGCCGGCTGCAACAGCTTATCGACACTCAAGGCTTGGATAGTTTTCGTAAAGTTGAGGAACAAATTTTAGTGAACCTCCATACAGAGCAGAGCGTTATCGCAACAGGAGGATCGGTTGTTTACAGCAGAAACGGGCTAACAAAACTAGGGTTAAACGGTTATCGGATCTACCTTCAAATTGAACTTTCAATATTACGGCAACGAATTGCCGATATGGGTCAGCGGGGGTTGGTCATGAACAAAGGACAGACATTTGAACAACTCTATCAAGAACGCACCCCCCTTTACGAAAAATTTGCCGATTTAACCATCGCCTGTGGAGAGATGAACGCCGAGCAAGTTGCTGCGGTCATTGAAAAAAAACTCGAAAGATTCTTCCCGATGTTATCCCCTGATCATTATGGGCAATTTACGAGTTAAATTCACAGAGATTCTCCTGCATATAATTATTAAAATAGGGTATAGTGCTTGATCAGCTCGTAAAATGAAAAGTGTGTAATCGAAGAAGGAAAATTCAATGAACTCAGACCCGCTTGATGATTTACTGCAAAAAGGGATTGAAGCTGCCGAAAAAGGTTACATTCATTCCGCCCAGGTTCTTCTTGGACAAGTCGCCGAACATCGAAAAACGCCTGAACTTGACAGCTATCTGGCTTACTGTTTAGCCAAGGCGGAAGGACACATGCACTCCGCGGCAAAGATTTGCCACGAATCGATCAAACGTGAACCGGATAATTCACTTCACTATCTTATCCTCGGGCGAATCCTATTGATGTCAGGGGAAAAAAATAAAGCGATAAATACCTTTCAGCAGGGGCTTAAAGCTAGTCCAAACCCTGCTATTATCAATGAAATAAAAAAACTCGGTTTACGCAAACCGGCAGTCTTAAAAAATCTCAAAAGAAACCACCCGATCAACCGGGCACTGGGCAGAGCACTTGGCTTTATCGGCTTCAGATAGAACTTTTATCCATGATGGGCAAGAAAACGATCCAATTTGTTGGCAAATTTTTGTTTATCTTTAGCTCCGTAGGCAGACGGTCCCCCTGTTTCAATACCATTATTGCGTAACTCATCCATAAAATTGCGCACCGACAATCGCTCCCGAATGTTCTCCACACTAAAAAAATCTCCACGAGGATCTAACGCATGCCCCCCGTGGCTGATCGTTTCAGCAGCCAATGGAATATCTGCCGTCACAACCAGATCTCCCGGTTCGAGTAACCGAATAATTTCTTGATCGGCGATATCCGCCCCGGCTGAAACCTGGATTGAACGAATCCAAAGTGACGCAGGATAACCAAGAGAGCGATTTGCAACCAGAGTTAAGAGAATTTTCTTTCGTTCGGCAACTCGATAGAGAAGGTCCTTAATCGGCTTGGGGCACGCATCAGCATCTATCCAAATATTCACTTACAGATCCTTTAATTGATTCATTCCTTATAGTGGGCTCTCAAATCCCCACTGGATTTATAGTTTCAATGCAGTACAAACTATCATGCTTCATGGGTTTCCTGATATCAACAACGCTGATATAATGAATTCTACCAATTTGGAGAGAAAAACCCCATGGCAGAAAAATTATTCCTATTGTTCCTCTCCATTATGTTGATAGCTTCGACCTCTTTTGCCGAAACCTTTCAGGTTGATCCCAAACATACACAGATCCATTTTTCAGTAAAACACCTGGTTATTTTTACGGCACATGGAAATTTTACTGACTTTAGCGGGTCGGTTCAAACCGACCCAGAAAATAATAGCCTCATCGCTGCAGAAGCAACAATCCAGACCGCTTCTATTGATACCCGTAAGAGCAAACGTGACAACTATCTCCGTGGCGAGGATTTTTTTGAGGTAAAACAATATCCAGAAATCTATTTTAAAAGTAAAAAAGTGACCGGCAGTGGAAACGATATCATGATGATTGGAGATATCACAATCAAAGGGGTCACCAAAGAGATCACCCTGCAAGGAAGTTTCCTTGGAACAACCCTCGATCCAAGGGGAAAACTCAGAGCAAAATTTGCAGCGACCGGGACGATCATGCACAAAGATTTTAATCTGAGGGGAGACACACCGAATAAAACTAGCCAACTGACCATTGGCGATAAAGTTAACATCAGACTGGAAGTTGAGTCGGTTGTGCAATAATCATCTGACAAAAGTGCGCCAGCGCCTCACCACAAAGTGGTGCCACAATTTACAATATGACGATTTACATTCAAGTCCCGGAAAATCTTCCCCTTGATCAACTGGAAGAAAATCTATCTATAGTTGCCGATGAACTCCATGTTGATATCAGCCTGGAGCGCTAAAGGTTAATCACTCGAATCAAAAAGCGGGGTTAACAATAAGTTGTTAACCCCGCTTACGTTGTTCTACCATTCAATCTGATTTACCATAAAAGCTTGTAAAATAACGATCCGGTCAAGCTTTCTTCTTCAGTCGATCCATTGCAGACTTCAAGCTAACCCGCAGCCTTTCCAGAACATCTGCCAGTTGAGCAATCTCATCACTCCCTTTAACTTCAATTTTTTCATCAACTTTACCATCAGCCAGATCAGAGGCAACCTTGGTAAAGTGAGTTAATGGCTTAAGGGCAGCATTGACTACAACAAATATTACGAGCAGAGAGACAATCAAAATAGCACCCATAATCCCAATCAACTTGGATTGTAGCGCCTGTTTGGCCTGCCCGATTTTATCCAGAGAATAACCAATGCGGAACCCCCCCCAGTGCTTCCCCTTGACATAAATTGGAGTTGAGATATCCCACATAGTGACCCCGGTATCACGGTGGTAAATCTGCTGAAAAGCTGGTTTTTTATTACGGGCGGCCTGAATACCAATTTCATCATTAAAAATTCGTTTAGTTCGGTTACCAATCAAATCCTTTTGCTGATCACCGGTAATAGGTTTCTGGTAACGGGTATTATGAGTTGGCAGATAACCGTTGAGATCAACTGTCACAGCAAAAACCACGGATTCATCCTTAAGGAATTCGTCCTGTAGTGACAAAATGGCCTTATCCAAATAAAAATCATATTTGGTATGATATTTTTCTGGTTTGAACCCGGGAATCAACACATAGTCGGTATCAAAAGCATCCTTGACACTGAAGACACCATTATCGACCGCCTCTTCAATAACCCGTCCAATCAGTTTAGCACCAATAATAGACTCGATCTTCCCCCGCTCCAGTAATTGCGCCTCAAGACTGTTACTTTGCTGCATTATGATATAATAACTTCCCGCCACCACCACGATTGATAAGACAAGAGTCACTAGAATTGCAACTTTGACACTAATTTTAGAAAACACAAAGATTCTCCTTTCCGCAAGCTATTAAATAAACTATTTCTGTTTATAACCTATCCGCACTGCACCCCAGTGACGGTTTTGAATTGTTATTGGTATTGAGAGATCACCCATATCTTCCCCGGTATCCCGACTGTAGCGCTGTAATAAATAGTTTTCTTGATTACGAGCCGCAGCTAAACCAGTTCGGTCATTAAACATTCTCTTAGTTCGATTCCACTTGGTATTTTCATCGGCATTATCAGTCAACGGCTTGGAATAACGAGAGTTATGTGTGGGTAAATATCCATTAACATCAACAATAACAACAAAAACCAAACGCTTATCATAGCCAAGAATCTTATCGATAATCGGTCGAACCACACCATCTGAGAGGTTGTCATACTGAGTTTTGAACTTTTGTGGATCAGTCCCGGGGATTGGGATATAGAAGGTATCAAACAATTGTGGAACACTAAGCTTGCCTGATGTTAGTAATAAATTAAATTGGCTGGTTACTTCATCACGACACTCTGTCGCCCACTGCAGAACCTGCTCGTCAAATTTATTCAGATCCTTTGCAATACAGCAGGGAGAAAATAGAAGACAAAAAAGGACTGCTAACAACAGTCGCTTACAAAATAAATACATTTAGTTAACCTCCAGCCTGCTTAAGTCTAAGGAGTTGACCACAAGGAGTTGACCACATATGCGCCGTGCATTCATCAAAACAAATAATAATTAGTTATTTAATATATTCTAATGATTATGTCAAGAGAAATATCTACATCTATGAAATAGGCTAAGACAGAACGCGGTAGGGAGATGTCGTATAGCTGTGATATTGCAGAGCATCATGCAGCGGTAACAAAGAATCAATTCGATCACGATTAACGGGGTGAGATACCCAGTGAAAAACTTCTTCCTCAGAAGACCATCTAACTTCAGGTGTTTCCTCACTGGGGGTCAATTCACCCGAAGCATAGTTAGCGGTAAAACATAAAATCAGGGTTTGTGGTGAAGAAATTTTGGACCAGATTACTGTAAGTTTAGCGTGGTTAATTGTTACCCCAGCCTCTTCCAGCACTTCGCGACTGAGGGCAAAGATGAGGGTTTCTCCCTCCTCAACTCTCCCTTGAGGCAATTCCCAACCACGGATGTGGTGCTTGACCAGAAGAATTTCATTTTCCCTGTTGCGAACCAGGCAACTGACAACTAGAACGTGTTTTGGCAGGGTCATCAATTAATGTCCCCATCCTTCACTTTAATTGGTTCAGTTTGACTTAGATGATCAACCGGATCATTCTTTGGCAATAAAATCCAGAGGCGACCATCCTGCTTCATTTTTCCGGCAATTTTTCCGGCATCATTCCCCATTCCCCAGAAAAAATCAGCCCTGACCCGCCCTTTGATAGCACCACCGGTATCCTGAGCAACCATCAATTGCTGTAGTGGGAAATCAGTTCCGGGAAAGTTGGTAGAAAGAAAAACCGGTGCCCCAAGGGGAATTGTACGTGGGTCAACGGCGAGGCTGCGCAAAGGGGTCAGTGGAATTCCCAAAGCGCCCGGGGGTGACTGAATATCCGCGGCTAAAGATCTGAAAAAAACATAACTGGGGTTTTCATCGAGCAGAAGCTGACCATCCTCAGGGTTCTGTTTCACCCAGCGCATAATGTTCTGCATTGACATCTGATCCCGAGTCATCTCCTTACGTTCCAACAATAATTTACCGATAGATCGATAGGGATAACCGTTTTGATTAGCATAACCAACCATGACCCGTTCGCCATTCGGTAAATGGATTCGACCTGACCCCTGGATATGCAAAAAAAATACTTCAACCGGATCTTTCAGCCAGAATAATTCTTTACCTGTAAGGGGGTTTTCTCCTGCATCAATTTCACTACGTTCAAAATAAGGGACTACTCGGTTACCAATGACCCGGCCACGTAAACGATACCTATCCAATTCGGGGTAGATATCCGCCAAATCAACAATTAATAAATCTTCGGGTTGACGATAGAGTGGATATTTATACTTCTCAGTTTTTACCCGGCTACCTTCCAGTTCTGGACCGTAGTAACCAGTGATCAAACCAGTGGAGCTTCCATCCTCGTTACGAATCTCGTTGGGTTGAAAAAAATCTTCAAAAAACTTACGGGCGCGCTGATCAGAAACATGACCCAGGGCTAAGGCTTCGGCACAAACCATCTGCCACTGCTTTCTCTTGCCAATTGCCTTACAACTTTTTTGAAATACTTCCAGTGCAGCAGCGGGGTGGTCCAATAGCCAGCCATCAACCTGTTCCCAATTCACCGCCTTGAACGGTGGCTCAACTACAACAACGAGAGGAGCTTCCTCTGGAGGCTCAACCGACTTACCAACACAACCAGCAAGCAGAATAATCAGGAGATAAAAAAGAATTCGTTGCATCGTCTCAATTCCAAAAAGTTTAAAGCATCTCAATAGGATCGACATCAATACTCAAATTGACCTGCCGGGGCAATTGTTTGATTCCACCGTCAAGATAATTCAGCAACCGTCGAAGTGCCGACCGATCCGTTGATTTTAACAAAATCTGATAGCGACTTCTACCACGCAGCCGTGACAATGGACAAGGGCTGGGGCCAAGAACCTCAACCGAGTGGGCCATATCGGTCAGGTAATGACCGAACTGATGAGCAGCAGCCTTAACCTGGGGAGGCTGATTTCCGGAAAAAACCAGGTTAACCAGATGACCATAGGGGGGGTAGCCAAGTTCCTCCCGGAAGGGGATCTCTTGCTGGTAAAAGTCCTGATAGTCCTGTTCTGCTGCACAACTTAATGCATAGTGATCAGGGTTATAAGACTGAATAAGCACCCTGCCCCCGCCACTGGTCCGCCCGGCCCGCCCGGCAACCTGGGTAAAGAGAGAAAAACTGCGTTCACCGGAACGGAAATCGGGAAAGTTAAGGATACTGTCAGCACCTAATACCCCGACCAGTGATACACCGGGAAAATCGTGCCCTTTAGCAATCATCTGCGTACCAACCAGAATATCAATTTTACCAGCCAGCATTTGAGAAGTTATTTTATGATGTGCCCCTTTGCGGCTGGTGGTATCTCGATCCATACGGACAATTGTGGCGGAAGGGAAAAGTTCGATCAATTCCTGTTCAAGCCGTTCAGTTCCCGCCCCCTGTGGTTCAATATTCAAACCATGACACTTATTACATTGTTCCGGGACAACATCAGTATAATCACAATAATGGCATCTCAATTGGCGACTCTGTTGATGATAAGTCAGAGTGATGTCACAATTGGGACAATGAAAGCTTCCACCACAGTCCGTACAGAGTAAAAAGGGGGCAAAACCGCGACGATTCAACAACAGCAGAATTTGCTCACGGCTCTCCAGTGCCTGTTGAATTGCCTCAACAAGAACATTGGACAGTGATCCTTCGATGACCTGCTCCCTTAAATCGAGCAACTCAACCTGAGGGAGGTCTCCACCATGAACCCGTTTATTCAGAGAGAGTCGGGTCAGTCCCCCCTGTTCACTCCGGTAATAACTGGATAACGAAGGGGTTGCGCTGCCCAGCAATACAGGACAACTCTGTTGTTGACCACGAACCAGCGCAAGATCACGGGCATTATAACGAAATCCCTCACCCTGCTTGTAGCTGGATTCATGTTCTTCATCAACCACGATAAGGCCAAGATTCGGTAATGGGGCAAAAACAGCAGAGCGGACACCAATAACAATTTGTATCTTGTTACGCAAAATCTCCCGCCAAGCATCATAACGTTCAATTGCAGACAATCCACTGTGCAAGATAGCAATCTTGCACCCCCTGGATTCAAATCTGGCCCGGAATCTTGCAACTAATTGAGGGGTCAATGCTATTTCTGGAACCAGAATTAATGCCTGTCGCTCAGCCTGCAGACATTGTTCAACAACATGCAGATAAACTTCGGTCTTCCCGCTTCCGGTCACCCCATGGAGCAGAAAACCGGAAAAAACCTGGTTACTGATGACTTTGTTGATCTTAGAAACAGCTTCAGTTTGCGCCTTGTTAAGGGTCAGGATTTTATCTTCAGGTAAACATTCTGTCCGGAAAGGATCGTGAATAAATTCCCTCTCACACACCGCTAGAGCCCCTATTTCGACCAAACGCTTAAGTGCTGCATGGGGCGAAGCAAACCGCTGCCGCAGCTGGTTTAAAGCAACAGTTTTCTGCTCAACAATATACTGCAACAACTCCCGCTGCAGCTTGCCACGAGGGACAATATCGTGATTCAGTGGCTGGTAATGGGGTTCCATCTGAATTTTTGTGGTTTGTTTTTCGTTGCCAAGGCCCGCAGGTAATGCAGTACGGATCACCTGCCCAATCGGATAGCAGTAGTACTCTGCCGCCCAGCGCAGCAATCTGATCAATTCAGGGGTTAAAATTACCTCCTCATCGAGGAGTTCTCCGATACATTTTAAATCACTGGATTGACCCTCTCTGATGGCACAGACAAAGCCCATTGTCACTCTGTGACCAAAAGGGATCTTGACCCGCATTCCAACCTGAACAGCATCATTCAGATCAGCAGGGATCTGATATGAGAATAGCTGCTTAAGTGGGACCGCTACGGCAATATCTGCAATTAATTGGGTCAAAATCATCTCTCTACTGCTTTGAATTCTTAACCAGAAAGCCCCTCACCACAAAGAGTGTAAGGGGCTTAAATGAGATAACATTATCTCCAGAGTCGCAACAGTTGATCAGTCCCGATAGCCGAGAAAATCCAACAATTGATCTATTTCCTCCATTAATTCGGAAAAATATTCTCCAGATAAACTCTGCGCACCATCACAAAGAGCCAGAGCAGGATTAGGATGAACCTCCATCATCACCCCATGAGCTCCGGCGACCAAAGCGGCCTTGGTCATCACTGGAACCAACATCCGCTTCCCGGTAGCATGGCTTGGATCAACGATAATGGGTAAATGACTCATCTCCCGAATCAATGGGACAACAGAGAGATCCAGAGTATTCCGGGTGGCTTTTTCAAAGGTGCGGATACCACGTTCACACAGCACTACATTCTTGTTTCCCTCAGCAAGAATATACTCTGCCGCCGCTAGAAACTCCTCAATTGTTGCACTCATTCCACGTTTCAGCAGCACCGGATGTCTGGTTTTACCAACCTCCTTAAGAAGATCAAAATTCTGCATATTACGGGCTCCAATCTGCAACATATCTGCATATTGGCACACTGTATCAAGCTGCTCTATCCGCATTACCTCAGTCACCACCGGTAGATCATAGGCCCGACCGGCCTGCTGCAAATACTTCAACCCCTCCAATCCAAGCCCCTGAAAAGAGTGAGGGCCCGTGCGCGGTTTATAAGCACCTCCTCGCAACATTCTGGCACCACCAGCCTTGACCTCCTTGGCGGCAACCATCATCTGTTCCTCAGTTTCAATTGAGCAAGGTCCGGCAATAATCACCGGTCTCTGTCCATCCCCAAATTTTACCCCACTGACATCGATAACAGACGCCTTCGGGTGAAAGTCACGAGAAGCCATCTTATAAGGTTTGCTGACATGAATGGTCTCTCGCACCCCCGGCAGAGTACGAATCGTTGAATCGTCAACATAACCCTGATTACCAAGAACTCCGATTGCGGTTCTTAAACTTCCAGGAATCGGTTCTGCCGTCAGACCCATCGTTTTCACTGCTGCGATAACCTGGTCGACTTGTTCTTTAGTTGCGTGATGATGCATGACAATAAGCATAAAAACTCCTTAAACAGGAAAAATCTGGGGCACTTCAAACATATGGTTGCCAAATTGGAAATCGACAGAGGTTCATCGACACTTTCAGAGAGAACCCATCCAGAATAACAGCCGACAAACCAGCGGGAAAGAGTTACTCCCCCCGCTCCCTTAAATAAACGTCCAGCCGTTCCAATGCTCTGGCAATTTCAGCATAAGGACGGGTATAGGAAAAACGTAAAAACCCTTCAGCACCCTGTCCAAAATCGATACCAGGAGTTATAGCAACACCAGTTTTCTCAAGGATATCAAGGGCCAGTCTTTGTGAATTGGGATCAATATGTCGTGCATCGGCAAGGACATAAAAAGCTCCTTTCGGCTCAAAATGCACACCAAAACCGAGCTTTTTTAGATTTGTGACTATTTTTTTGCGCCGTTTATCATAAATTCCCCGCATTTCTGCAACATCATCTCCACACTGTTGCAAAGCAGCAATTCCACCCCGCTGAACAAAATGGTTCGCACAGATCAAAAAATTCTGGTGCAAGGTTTGCAAGGTCCGCATACAGGAAAGGGGAGCAATCAGATACCCCAATCGCCAGCCAGTCATTGCGTAAGCTTTGGAGAATCCCCCCAGAACAAATGCATCCTGAGTGAACTCTAGAATAGAATGCTCATCCCCCTGATAAGTCAAGCCATGATAAATTTCATCTGAGATGATCGGAATTGGCAGTTCTGAGAGCCTCTGCATATCTTCACCGGAGAGAACAGAACCCGCTGGGTTTGAGGGAGAGTTAATCAACAGCCCACGGGTTTTGTCAGTTATTAACGCCCTGACCTGATCGACCCGCGGCTGAAATCCATTTTCTGCAGCAGTCCGTAATAGAACCGGAGTCCCTCCTGAAAACTTAACAAACCCGGGATAGCACGCATAGCCGGGATCACTGAGAATCAGTTCATCACCATCGTTGAGAATTGTGGAAAAAAGGAGCAGCATCAATGGACTGGTTCCGGAAGAAACCACGACCTGCTCAGGGACAATGTTAACGCCATAATAGTTGTGATAGTGGCGGCAGATTTCCTGGCGAAGTTCCAGCAATCCGAGAGAATGGGTATAGGATGTCGCCCCCTCTGCCAAAGCCTGACCGGTTGCCGCAAGAATGGCCGGAGGAGTTTTGAAATCGGGCTCGCCCAGACAGAGATAAATAATATCCCGGCCATCCGCTTCCAACTGCTTGGCGCGTTCCATTAACTCCATTGCCAGAAAAGGCTCAACCACCCCGGCACGATTTGAAATTGGTATCTGCATATTCTTTATCCCTGTTATCCGACTCGCGCTCAGATTAATCCTCGTCCCCCCTGATTGCAACCATTTTACGAACTAATTCAAAGAGGAATCGTAGTTGCAATGGATAGCAACTACGGGGTAAATTGCTAGTTTACTCATCATAACCTTTTTTGTGAAACCAGCAAATATTTTGCGGTGAGAACATATTCTCAGAAGAAAGCCCACGAATGAAAGTAATAACTTCAATATTACTGACCCTGTTTCTCTGTGGGCTCTTCCCCGTTGTCGCAATCTCTGCAAAAGGTTCTGAACCGGTTATGAATTTAATCCGGGAGCTGGGATGTAAAGGTTGTCATATGATTTATGGCAAAGGAAGTTCTTTGGCGACCGATCTCACTGAGGTAGGAAGTCGATTGACAGCCGCACAAATAGAAGAGTTTTTGTCAGCCGATCCAGCAACCCGAACGAAGGACTTCATGCCAAGCTACAGTTCACTGTCAAGAGAAGAACGACAACTCATCAGTGAATATCTCTACAACCTTCACTAACTTCCTGAAAAAGAAAACTCGATATGTCACAACGAATGACACTGATTACCTCCCCTGTATTTATTCCTGAGGCACGGTTAAAAACTGCGGGTAACTTTACGACTCTGTTTGGCAACAACAACCCGATAGCCCTTGAGATTGGTTGTGGTATTGGTGATTTCATTATTCAGATTGCCCAACGTCACCCGGAGCAAAATTTTATTGCTATTGATATTTTTAATCAGGGTTGCCGCCAGACCTGCAGCCGGATTGAATCTTCAGGACTGACCAACATTTTGATGATGCGCATAGAGGCGCGCTATCTGATGTATCAATATCTGAGAAAAGAGAGTTTACAAGCGATCTATATCAACTGCCCCGATCCCTGGCCAAAAAAACGGCAGCGCAAGAGAAGGCTTCTCAATCAGAATTTTCTTGATCTGGCACTCTACTGCTTACAGGATCATGGTGAGCTGAACTTCTGTAGCGACTTTATCGATTACGGGGAATCCGCAGCAGAATTACTCAGCGGAGATCGACGGTTGAAGAATTTGCTCCCAACACCCTATACTCATTATTTGGGGGATTATCCAATTTCAAAATATATGCAGCGCTTTCTTGACCTGGGGCAACCGATTTTTCTCTGTCGTTACAGCAAAAAAACTGATCTTAAAATCGATCCGCCGCAGTTGGATAAGGGGTTTCGGCTCCGCTGGGGCAAGGGGGGAGAGTGAACTGGCTAACCGAAGATCTTCCCGGTATCGGTGGGATCTATAAACAGACGATAGAGGATTTTCAGGTTGATGAGATCCCTCTCTATTCCTGCTCTGGCAAAGGTGAACATCTTTATCTGTGGATTGAAAAGTCTGGGATTACCACTCGCAACCTACTCGTTCAACTGGCAAAAGGGTTAAAGATCAAAGAGCGTGATCTCGGTTATGCCGGGCTGAAAGATGCACGGGCTCTGACCCGACAAATGATCTCAGTTCCACTAAGGCAACTGGATCAAATTGAAAAGCTTAAACTGAATCACGCCAAAATACTCCAGATTAATCGTCACGAAAATAAACTTCGCCTTGGTCACCTCACCGGCAACCGTTTTATCATCACCCTTCGTAAAACCGGATCAGAAGCCCTGCCCCATGCTAAACTTATTCTGGAGCAACTGGAAAAACGTGGGGTGCCTAATCTCTTTGGTGAGCAGCGCTACGGGGTTCTTGGAAATTCGGCAGAGCTAGGTAAGCTGCTGATACAGAAGAAATATCCCCAGTTCTGCCGGGAATATCTTGGCAATCCACAGCTCATTCACAATCCGAATTGGCAGAAAGCGGCAGGGCTCTATCGACAAGGTAAAATTCAGGAAGCTCTCGACCAGCTGCCTGGAGAAATGGACGACGAACGCCATTTACTGCAGCTGCTCTGCAATGGGAAATCTCACCAGGTGGCGATCTTTTCCCTGCCAAAAAATTTACTACGGCTTTTCCTCTCTGCGGCACAAGCCGATTTCTTCGATCAACTTCTGCGGCAAAGATTGCCGGAGCTTGATCAGCTTAAGAATGGTGATATTGCGGTCAAACACATCAATGGGGCATGTTTCAGGGTAGAACAAGCTGCTGCCGAACAATCCCGGGCCGATAACTTTGAAATTAGCCCATCAGCACCGCTGTTCGGCAGTAAAGTCATGATCGCTACAGGAAACCCCGGGGAAACGGAACTGAAGATGCTGAGAAAGAGTGGATTATCTCTGGAGAGTTGGAAACTTGGTAGAGGGTTAACTATGTCGGGAGAACGCCGACCATTCAGAGTTCCCTTTAACAATCCTGAAATTATTGATCACGGAGAAAACTTTATCACCTTCCGTTTTGTTTTACCCAAAGGGAGCTACGCCACCAGCGTCTTGCGAGAACTGATTAAACAGCCTCAAATCTGAAACTAGTGTCATGTGTGACACGACACCAGCCCGACAAACCAAAAGAAAAAAACATAAAAAATCCGGTTTTATTTGACAATAATAGAACGGCATTCTACAATTAATCTAATGGGGATCAATTCCAGTTATCTGCAACCGATCAGGATTGATAAAAGCACAACCCGAAGATGCTATAAATACACCACATATAGGAAAATACCAGAAGGGGATAGTAGCCATGGTCAAAAAAGATAAATCTGAATATATTATTCAGGCGGTTTCTCACGCCCTCGATCTGCTTGAGCAATTTCATGGCGATATCGATGAGCTTGGCGTTACTGAGTTGAGCAAACGGTTGAAGCTCCACAAAAATAACGTTTTCCGGCTTCTCGCAACCCTTGAATCACGAGGCTATATTGAGCAGAACAAGGCAACAGAAAACTATCGACTGGGTCTAAAAGCTCTGGAGCTTGGTCAAACTTTTATCAAGCAGATGGGACTGTTGCGACAGGCAAAACCAATCCTTGAACAGATTGTTGAAGAGAGTAATGAAACTGCCTATGTAGCTATCTATAAAGAGAATTACGTTGTTTATCTGGATGTTGTAGAGACCAACCTCACGGTTCGAGTCGTGTCACGGGTTGGTTCCAGACTGCCAGCATATTGTACGGCCTCAGGGAAAGTCCACATGGCTTACATGACCGAAGAGGAGCTGGACGCATCACTGCAGGATGTCAAACTGGTTCCCCACACTTCGACGACCATCATCTCACCCGAGGATATCAATGCAGAAATGGCTAAGGTTCGTGAGCAGGGATATGCCTTTGATGATGAAGAACTTGATCTGGGAGTTCGGTGCATTGCAGCACCAATCCGTGATTACACCCGGCGGATTGTCGGTGCTCTCAGTATTTCCGGTCCCACCATGCGGATCAGTAATGCGCGGACAGAGAGTGAGCTGGTTCCTCTGGTTCTAAAAGCATCTACGGAACTTTCAACCCGCCTTGGCTATCCAAAATAGCTGCTACTTTTTTCAGTACATAAAGGCTCTCCACTGATGGGGAGCCTTTTCTATTTAAAACGGAGATTCGTAACCGGTGCAATGGTTTGAACAGGAAAAAAAACTGGCCCACGATGAAGGGGTTTCACACCCTGATAACTTCCCTTTTTTCCTAGTTCCCGAAGATCCGAACGGACAGGCTCTCCTTCTGATTCACGGTTTTAGTGCGGCCCCCAGAGAGATGCTCTCTCTCGGAAAGTTTCTGCAAAAAAACAACTTTACCGTTTATGGAACCCGCCTGCCCGGTCATGGGACTCAACCTGAAGACCTGCTGAACCGTAAAGCCGAAGAGTGGCAGGAAACTGTCAGCCGGGGTTACCAATCGCTACTCAAGATGGATCTTAATGTCAGTGTTGCCGGATCAAGTACCGGAGCCCTGCTGGCTTTAACTCTGGCACTTGAACAGCAACCGGATAAATTGATACTTCTCTCACCCTTTTTACGTTTAAAACATATCCTGGCTCCGTTTGCGGGGCTGTTAAGCTACCTGATCTCCTATCAAGACAAGACCATTCCAGAGGCAGAGTCCCCCTTTTACTATCAGCGTCGCCCCCTGAAAGGGATTGCTCAAATCAATCGGCTATGCAAGCAACTACACGGACATTTGGGAGAGATTACTACACCCAGTCTGATTTTGACCTCAACGGGTGATGCGACGATAGCAGCAGGTACGGCGGCGGTGATTTTTCACCAACTTGGCAGTTCCAACAAAAAACTTCACCGCTATGGCGATGAGGTTCCCCATGTTTTGACAACGTCTGAAAATCCGCTGCGGGACGATGTTTTCCAGCGCTGTATCAGCTTTTTAAACAGTTCTACCTGACACTGATCCCTTCATCCAGATATTTGATCAGTGGATAGATGAAGAATTCAATAATCCGGCGTTTGCCGACTTTGACTTCAGCGACAACACTCATACCTGCCGAGATTGGTGTTTCTATACCGTCAACAAGCAGGGTGTTTTTATCCGGTGCGATATATACTTCATAGACGAGCCCCAAGTGTTCATCCTCAATACTGTCTTTGGAAACCTGGGTAACCTTGCCGGAAATCGTTCCATATTTCTGGAAACTGAAAGTATCAATCTTGATCGATGCCGCCATATTCTCAGCAATAAAGCCCACATCCTTGCTCAACAACGTGGCCTTGATCAACAAAGGCGAATTATTCGGGACAATGAATGCCAGTTTTTCTGCCGGAGTCACAACACCACCGATGGTATGAAACAGCAAGCGTGAAACGTAGCCGGCAACCGGAGCAGTAATCTGCTGCCGAGCACTGATAAATTCAGCCTTTTTGATCCGTGCTTGCAGATAGAGATAATGTTGCTTTTTCTCTGATAATTCTGTCAGCAGTCGGTTACGGTACTCCTCTTTGATCGTAGCAATTTCCTGGTTGGTCTGCATTTTCAGGGCGATAAGTTCAGCAGTCCGATGTTCTGAGACCTTGCATTCGGTTTCGTATTGTTTCGCTTCACTCTCACTACGCTCATACTCATCCCGACTGATGATCTCTTTGACTTTTTGCAGGCGCTCCAATTTCTCTGTCAGGACTGCAAACATATATCCGGCTTGTTCAGCGGCTTTATCCTCTGCTGCCAAACGTTCATCCAATTGCAGTAAGCTTTCTTGCTTCACTTGAACCTGTTTTTTCAAACGTTCTTTTTCTGAGGTGTAGATTTCCTGCTGCACCCGCAGAACGTCCGCATCGTATTGATCAGAGCTAACGGTAAATATGCGCTCTTCAAGCAGGGAGTTGATTCGCTCGATTTCCAGTTCTGCCTGTTTATGGTCAGCCAGCATTGAGGCCAGTTCGGGATCAACATCGGAAGGGTCGATCTCCATCAGCAGCTGCCCCTTGGTGACATAATCGCCCGGCTGAATCAGAATATTGCGCACCACTCCGGTATTCAGCGGCTGAATTGTTTTGACCTCACCGCTGGGGATCACCTTGCCGCGGGCCGTAACCACCACATCAACCCTGCCAAAGAACATCCACAAACAGGTAAACAGGATTGCGGCAATGACAATCCAGAAGACTGCCCGACCTAATGGATTGAGTGGCCGGTCTTCGATCTCGACCAACAGTGGCTTGAATTCGTGACGATCATCTGTAGGCTTGAACATTAGCGACTCTGTTGTGAATGGAGGTTATGGTAATAGCTACCTTGTTTGAGCAGCTGGGCATGGGTTCCAGATTCAACCAAGCTGCCCTTGTCGAGAACCAGAATCAGGTCGCTGTCTTGAATTGTTTCCAGCCGGTGAGTAATCAACAGCGTTGTTCGACCTTTCTTGATCGCCTGCATGTTATTCTGAATGATCTTTTCCGACTCGTAGTCGAGTGCTGAGGTGGCCTCGTCAAAGATCAACAAACGTGGATTGGTAATCAACGCTCTGGCGATTGCGATCCGCTGCCGCTGTCCGCCCGAGAGTGATGAACCGCGTTCGCTGACTTCGGTATCGTACCCCCCTGGCAATTGCGAAATGAACTCGTGGGCTCCGGCGATCTGAGCTACCTGCAGGATCAGCTCCATCGGCGCATCGGGTTTTGGTAAAGCAATATTTTCGCGAATGGTGCCACTGAACAAGTAATTTTCCTGCAGCACCACGCCGGTATTGAAACGCAACCAGAAAGGGTTAAGATGGCGGGCATCGATCTCATCGATATAGATCGCCCCTTCGGTCGGGATATAGAGGCGTTGCAGCAGCTTTGCCAGGGTACTCTTGCCACTACCGCTGCGACCGACAATACCAACGGTCATCCCCGGTTGAATGATTACGGAAATTTCGTTCAGGACTTTGGGTCCATCGGCAGAATATTTAAATGAGACATGGTCGAGTTTCAATGCTCCTTTAAGTTGTGGCAGGGTGATCGCTTTATCGGTCGTCACCTCCTGTGGGTGATTGAGGATATCCCCGAGTCGATCAACCGACAGTAGTGCCTGCTGGAATTCATTCCACAGGTTGACCAGCCGCAACACCGGACCGGTAAACTGACCGGAGAACATCTGGAAAGCGATCAGCTGACCGATGGTCAGATCACCCTGCAGCACTGCCTTGACGCCAAGATAAAGGATTGAGATAGTCATCAGGCGGCGCAGGGTTCCGGAGACCGCCCCGGAAATATTTGACATATTAGCCAGGTTGAAGCTGGAACTGACATAGCGCCCCAGATGATCTTCCCAGCGATTCTGCATGGTTCCTTCAACCGCCAGCGATTTAATAGTCTGCACTCCAGTCACCGACTCAACCAGATAAGAATTGGAGGAGGCCGCCATCTGAAATTTATTTTCCAGGCGGCGGCGCAGTTCCGGAGTGATAATCAAATAAAGCAGTGCAATCACTGTAACAAAACCAAGGACAACCAGGGTCAATTTAACACTGTAGAGCAGCATCACCGCGACAAACACCAGCGAAAAGAACAGGTCGATAATCACGCTGACCGCCTTGTTGGTGATGAACTCACGGATGGTGTCCAGTTCTCTGACCCGGGCAGCGATATTGCCAACCTGACGCGCTTCGAAATAACGGAACGGCAGAGCCAGCAAGTGTCTGAACAATTTGGCTCCCAGTTTGGCATCGAGTTTGTGAGCGGTGTGGATAAAGATGTAGTTACGAGCAATATTCAACAGTAGTTCAAACCCGGCAATCGCCAGAAAAGCAACCGCCAGGACATCCAGGGTGGTCAGGCTGCGATGGACAATAACCTTGTCGAGAATTACTTGGGTAAACAGTGGTGTCACCAAACCGAACAGTTGCACCACGAAGGAACCGAGCAGCACCTCACCAATAATTCTCTTGAACTTGATGATCTCCTGCAGGAACCAGCCAAAGCCGAAAACCACTTGCGAATTGATCTTTTTATGGCGCAAAATGATGAACTGTTCGAACTCCGCTTCAACCTCTTCGGTGGTTTTTTCGACCGTTTTCTTCTCCATCGGGTCGAACAGCAGGCACTTGTTCGTCTCTTTATTGTTCTTCAACAATACGGCATATTCACCAGCGGCACCAACAGCAATGGCTGGCAGAGGGTAAGCTTCGATCAGTTTTGCTACCGGAATTTTCTTCAATTTCGCCTTAAAATCGTAGCGTCCGGCGATTCGCAACAACTCTTCTGGAGTGACAATCTCCTGTAAACTGAATTCACGGGCAATGGCACGGATATCAATATCAATCCGGTTGATTCGGGCAACGACATCGAAAGCAATCAAGGCGGAATTCATGATCCAGCCTCATTGATCAACGTAAGCAACAGAGCAGAAGCCGCATAATCAACCTGGCGCAAATCGACATCAAGTTGCCGACGAGACAGCTCAATGATGCGATTATGGACAGCAATCTGGTCGGTCAATTGTTGTTCGGCCAGACGTTGAACATCGCTTCGTTGCACGTCAATCCGGGTCAATTGTTCGTGACGCTTTTCTTCCATGGATGCAGAGGCAGCATAAGCATTAAGTGTCGTGGAAAGCTCCTGCTGCAGTTCCGCCTCCTTTTTCTGTTTCTGATAGCGCAGGCTGGTGAGTTCATGTCTGATCCGGGCTTGTCTGGCACGGTTGGCAAATCCGTCAAACACTGGGCATTCGAGAAATAGAGTCACCGAGGCATCACGGGAATCAAGGTTGGACAAAGAGTCAGTGAAGCTGTGGTCATCACTGCCGTACATCCGATAGGCGCCTGACAGAGTCAATTTGGGAAGTCTGGAACGTTTGATCATCGACAGTTCAGCCTGCTTGGTTTCGATCTGTTGTCGGTAGATTAAAACTGAAGGAAAGTTCTCCGGGTTGACAACCTTTTCCGGTTTTTTTATTTGCGGGAAGTCTGCCAGAGTCACCTCTTCGGCACGATAGTTCTGTCGGGTATAGAAGCTGAGACTCTCCAGCAGATTTTCTCGGCGAGTTTTCAGATCCACCAGTTGACTGAGTGTTTCCGCCAGTTCCAGCGCAGCATTCCCGAGCTGTTCACGACCAATGGTTCCGGCTTGGTACAACTTTTTGGACAGCTGGAAAGTCACTCTCTGCTGCTCGGAAACCGCTTCCATTGACTGAATCCGTTGTTGTTCTTTTAAGCTGCTGGCATACAAATTCAGAATTTCTTTGTGGATATCAAAAAAGGATTGTTGTTTCTGCAGTTCGGTAACTCGTACCTGGCGGCGGGCGTTGGCGACAGTGAGGTTGCGAATACCAAAATCGTACAGATTGTACCTGGCGGTTGCAATCAGGGAGTGCTTGTAGCCGGAGGCGTTGTCAGCAATGATGGCATCACCAACGGAAACGATATCGCTATTTTCATCAAAGACATGGACATACTCATTGCCGAAGCGCAGTGATAACTGCGGATAATAATCGGCCTGTTGTTCGGCAACAGTGGCTTGAGCGGCCCCTATCTCCTCCCGGACGATTTTGCTGTCAAAAGAGTTCTGCAACCCGGCGGCAAGGATTTCTTTAAACGTCAGAACCTCGGCGTAAACATTTGCACCGGCCAGACAGAGAGACAGTAACAGGACAGTGAAGACCATCCTACGTAGCGATAAATAGAACAATGGATATCCCCTCCAGATTGATATTTTCCGGTTATCAATTTCCCTTCAATAAAGCCATTGTACAAGCCAAGATTAGCCATAGACCCACACGAACATGGTCGGGACATAGAACCTAAAAGTCGCAACATTCCCCACGCCCCTTCACTTAGATTCACTTAAGGCGCAAAAAAAAATCTTAAAAACCAGAAACCCTGACTCTCTTCGCGAACTGCTTTGAAGAGTGGCAAAAACTCGGGCGTTGCCCTCAAACATTTGCCGCTCTGATTCTCAAATCAGCCGCTTCACTCCGGTTGCGTCGCACGGGAAGTAGTGGTTCAAAAACAAAATCGGGAATCATCCAAACATCAACCTAAAAAAAGGCGATCAGCTTTTCAGCTGACCGCCTTTTATAAATTTGCCAGGATTATAAATTCAGCAGATCACTTACTGTGGCAGGCGGAACAAGCTTCCATATCGTCAACTTCATCGTGACAAGCACTACATGCTTCGTGCCCACTAGCCATGTCTGTAATCTCAATTTTAGCTGGTTCCTCACCCTCGTGACAGCTGGAACAGTCCTCCTCTAATGCCTCTTTGTGCATGTTGTGATCGAAATAAACATTTCCTTTGGTATCACCTTCATACTTGTAAACACCTTCTTCAAGAACTTCAACCTTGGTCATCGGTGCTTTTATCCCATTTTGTTGTGCCAGAAAAACCGGAATAAAGGAAAAAACGACAGCCAGGACAACAAACACTAGATTCTTCATCAGTTATCTCCATTATCTGAACTATTATACTTCATAAGTAATATCTGCATATGTCTTCTACACTGAAGTCCGTTCTATGTCAATTCACATTTCCACCTGAATTCAGGGAAAATCACTTTAAATTCCAGTTTGTCCCTTCGCGGGTATCCAGCAGGAGGATTCCCCGAGCTTCAAGATCATTACGAATTTCATCACCCCGTGAAAAATCTTTTTCTTTTCGAGCCTGCAGTCGCTGTTGAATTGACTCCCCAATTTCTTCCTCAGTGATTTCTAATCTTATTAATCCTGCCAACTTGACTTTCTCCAACCACGCACTTGGTTGCGAACGAAACAGCCCTAT
The DNA here is from genome assembly GCA_023145655.1 of Desulfuromusa sp. Classification (GTDB taxonomy): domain Bacteria; phylum Desulfobacterota; class Desulfuromonadia; order Desulfuromonadales; family Geopsychrobacteraceae; genus Desulfuromusa. The sequence goes on from JAGLDI010000125.1 coordinate 23,546, forward strand.
AACCTCTCCCAAACGGAGAATTGTCTCATGGAGGTCCTGCACCTGAGCAATCAGTTCTTGCTTTTTCTTGAACTTCTTGGTTGAGATCAAGCGATTCATAGTGCGGACACCATCAAATAAATGGGCAATAGCTAATGCAGTATTGAAGTCATCGTCCATCGCTTCACGAAATTTCTCTTCAACTTTTGCCCCATCAGTGCTCCGATTTTCTTTCTGATCAACATCGCTGGTCGCTCTTTCAGCAGCGTCAAGAGCTTCATAAAAACGTCTCAATCCACTCTGTGCCTCAACAAGATTATGATCTGAAAAATCGATTGGTGACCGATAATGGGCCGACAAAATAAAGAATCGGATCACTTCCGCATCGTAGGTTTTAAGGATATCGCGAATGGTGAAAAAGTTTCCGAGAGACTTGCTCATCTTCTCCTGATCAACATTAACAAAGCCATTGTGCAACCAGTATTTAACAAATGGTTTACCGCTGGCTCCTTCACTCTGGGCGATTTCGTTCTCATGATGGGGGAAAATCAAATCACGTCCCCCACCGTGGATGTCAAAACTCTCACCCAGTAACGAAGAACTCATGGCCGAACATTCGATATGCCAGCCCGGTCGCCCCTTCCCCCAGGGAGATTCCCAGCTTGGTTCTCCCGGTTTGGCGGTTTTCCAAAGGGCAAAATCCATAGGATTTTGTTTCTGCTCCCCCGGGGTAACTCGTGCTCCGGCGAGCATATCATCCATATTACGTTTGGAGAGCTTCAGGTAGTTGGGAAACTTATCAACACTGTAGTAAACATCTCCAGCAGCCTCGTAAGCTATCCCTTTATCGATCAGCTTTTGCGTAATCTCAATAATCTGCCGGATGTATTCCGTTGCACGCGGTTCATGGGTTGGCTTGATCAGCCCCAGGGAATCCATATCTTCGTCAAATGCGGTAATAAATTCTTCAGCCAAGTCTTTACTTAGAATTCCCCGTTCATTGGCGCGGTTGATTATTTTATCGTCTACATCAGTATAATTCCGGACATAAGTGGTTTCATAGCCGGAAAACAGCAGGTATCTGAAAATAATATCAAAGACAATATTGGCACGGGCATGACCAATGTGGCAGTAATCGTAAACAGTAACACCGCAGACATACATCCCAACTTTTCCGGGAAGCCGAGGTTGAAAATCTTCCTTTTTTCCACTCATTGTATTGTAGACACGTAAACCCATATATTATCTCCGTAACATGTTACTTTGATTATCGGTGACTGAATTCACATTTTGTCACCCGATCATCTGTCCCCGTCATCCATTGCCATTACGTATTCTGAGGATAGGTACTTTGTTACGTGTCCCCGGAATACGAATTAGATATTATTTGAATTTTGCCCAAGTATCCCGCAACGTCACTGTGCGATTAAAAACTGGTTTTCCCGGTTTTGAATCCTTAGTATCAACCGTAAAGTAGCCAACCCGCTCAAACTGAAATGTCGTTCCTGGCTCTGCCTTCAACAGCTCCGGTTCGATCAAAGCTGTCGAAGTAATAAACGAATCGGGATTAATAGCATCCAGATAGTTTTTTGCCTTATCAGGATTTTCTTGATTGAACAATCGGTCATACAGGCGAACTTCAACTTTTTCTGCATGTTGGGCTGAGACCCAGTGAATAATCCCTTTAACCTTGTGTCCATCCGCTGGATTTTTTCCTAAGGTATCGAGATCGGCGCTGCAACGTAACTCAACCACTTCACCATTTTCATCTCTGATAACCTCTTCACACTTGATGATGTAGGCGTTCCGTAATCTCACTTCACGACCGGGGCCAAGGCGGAAGAATTTTTTTGGTGGATCCTCCATGAAATCATCACGGTCAATATACAATTCATGGCTGAACGGCAATTTACGGATTCCCAGATCAGGTTGCTGCGGATGATTTGGTGCGTCCAACTCTGCTGTCTTATCCACCGGATAGTTGGTGATAGAAACTTTGAGTGGATTCAAAACTGCTTGTCTGCGGAATGCGGACTTATTGAGCTGTTCCCGCACACACTCTTCGAGAACCGATAGATCGATCCAGCTAGCACCCTTGCCAACCCCGATTCGTTCGCAAAAAGTCCTGATCGCCTCGGGCGGATAACCACGGCGACGCATCCCCACCAGGGTCGGCATCCGTGGATCATCCCAACCGGAAACACGCTTATCATTCACCAACTGTAGTAACTTCCGTTTACTCATGACGGTGTAGCTGAGGTTCAACCGGGCAAATTCAATCTGCTGCGGAGCGAAGATCCCCAGTTCCTTGATAAACCAATCGTAAAGAGGGCGATGATCTTCAAATTCCAGGGTACAAATTGAGTAGGTCACTCCTTCGATTGAGTCTCCCTGACCGTGGGCAAAATCATACATGGGATAGAGACACCACTTATCCCCGGTGCGATGATGGTGCGCATGAAGGATCCGATACATTGCGGGATCACGTAAGTTCATATTAGGTGAACTCATGTCGATTTTAGCCCGTAAAATGTGAGTTCCATCAGGAAAATCACCATTTTTCATCTGTTTAAACAGCTCAAGATTTTCTTCAACTGTCCGGTTACGAAATGGGCTGTCTACTCCTGCTGCCGTTAATGTCCCACGGTTTTCACGCATTTGCTCAGCACTCTGACTGTCGACATATGCTTTTCCTGCATTGATTAATTGTACCGCCCAAAGATAGAGCTGATCGAAGTAATCTGAGGCAAAGTGGAGATGCTCACCCCAGTCAAACCCGAGCCAGCGGACATCATCCTTGATCGCCTCTACATATTCATCTTCTTCCTTGATGGGATTAGTGTCATCAAAACGAAGATGGCAGCGGCCACCAAAGTCTTCTGCCAGTCCGAAATTGAGGCTGAAACTTTTTGCATGCCCGATATGGAGATATCCGTTTGGTTCCGGGGGGAACCGGGTGATAACCTGATCCCGCCGGCCGGTTTCAAGATCTTCGGAGATAATGGTGCGAATAAAATTTGATGTTATTGGTGCTGGTGCTGTACTCATGCAAATATCCTCTACGAAATAATGGCTGCCCGTTTAGCCGCCAGACGTTTCTCATCCCGTTGCAACAACACCACAGCATGAGCCGCGATCCCCTCACCACGTCCAGTTAAACCGAGTTTTTCTGTGGTGGTTGCTTTAATATTAATTTGCCCCTCTGTGACCCGACACTCTTCGGTAATATTGGCAACCATTGCTGGAATATGGGGTGCCAGTTTAGGTTTCTGGCAGATGATTGTTGCATCCAGGTTCCCAAGGAGATAGCCCATTCCAATCATCTTCAAAATAACTTCACCGAGTATTTTCCGACTGTCAATCCCGGCAAGAGCTTCGTCTGTGTCGGGAAAGTGTTGGCCTATATCTCCAAGACCAAGGGCCCCAAGGATTGCATCACAGATAGCATGGAGTAAAACATCGGCGTCCGAGTGTCCGAGCAATCCCAGTTCATAGTCAATATCGACACCACCCAAAATCAAATGTCGATCTTTAACCAGGCGGTGAACATCATAACCATGACCGATCCGCATCATGTTGAACCTCCCAGTAGTGCGACTGCTATCAGAATATCCTCAGGGGTTGTTACTTTGATATTACGATAGTCACCTTCCAGCATCTGTACCTGGTATCCAAGTCGTTCCAATAATGACGCATCGTCAGTGGCGATAAAACCATCAACAGTAGATTGATCAAAAGCTTCTTTGATCAGTTGATATTGAAAACCCTGTGGGGTTTGTGCCTGCCAGAGTCGATTTCGATCCGGAGAGCCGGTTATTTTATTGTTTTCAACATTCTTGATTGTATCTTTGACCGGGACACCAATTGTACATGCACCCGTTTGGCACACAATATCAATCAATGTCGATAACTGTTTACAGTCAAATAGGGGGCGAGCGCCATCGTGGATTATAATTGGTCGGTGGGGCTGATCAAAACCATCTTCGGCTAAAGCATCTAGCCCATTCTTGACAGAATCCTGCCGAGTTGGACCACCGGCAACAAGCTTCCGCACTTTACTGAAGCCATAACGGTCAATAATCTGCTGCTGGCAATAGGAAATATCATTTGGGAGGACTATTGGATAGATGTTGTCAATCAAGGGATGATTTTCGAACAAGGCCAAAGTATGAGCCAAGATCGGCTTGCCAGCTAGTTCTAGATACTGCTTACTGACGGTTTCCCCCATCCGGCGACCTGTTCCTGCTGCAGGGATAAGAACTGTTGCTTGCATTATTTTGCCTTAGTTTGTTTGGCTGATTTTTTTATTTCAAATATAAACAACAAAGAAGGTATCACAAACAGAAAGACCAGGCA
>JAGLDI010000126.1 GCA_023145655.1 Desulfuromusa sp.
ACCGCATCAACAACCAGCGGTCCAATCGTGATATTCGGCACAAAGTGACCGTCCATGACATCAATATGAACATAATCGGCACCAGCAGTCTCAATCGCCTTGACCTCTTCACCTAGACGGGAAAAATCTGCTGAAAGGATCGAAGGGGCAATTTTAATCATAATAATATCCAGTCGATAAAGTCATAAGCGTCGTTGTAACCGGGCAGCAAAAAAAGCATCCATATTGCCGTGTCGGTGGGGATAACTACGCAGCGTCCCCTTTTCGGTAAACAGGTCAGTCCACGCCGTTGGAGTTTCTGCCGCCAGATTTTCCAATTCAAACTCGGGGTGATCAGCTAAAAAGCTCTCAATAACTGCATCAGTTTCTATGTGGCTGAAGGTGCAAACCGAGTAAAGCAGTTTACCACCGGGCTTCACCAGGGGAGCGATATTATCCAGAATCTGTCGTTGCAAACTCGCCAATTCCCTAAGGTTAGCTGGTGATTTATGCCAACGCCCCTCCGGATTCCGCCGCAATACCCCTAAACCACTACAGGGGGCATCCAGTAAAATTCGATCGAAACTCTCTCCTTCTAAAAAATTGGGAGATTCAGTTAGATCCCATTGCTGAGCTCTGATGGAAGAACACCCCAACCTTTGCCCCCCCTCGACAATCAGCTCAACCCGCCGCGGGTATTTATCAAGGGCAAAAATTTCTGCTTGATTGTCGGTCAATGCCGCCAGGTGTGTCGTTTTTCCACCGGGGGCAGCACAAGCATCAAGAATTCGCTGGCCGGGGTGAACATCCAACAGGTGAGCTATCAACATGCTCGCCTCATCCTGAACCTGATACCAGCCCTCCGCATCTCCCGGCAGCAGATTTTCACTGCGCCGATCAATAGTCACCCCCTCAGGAGCAAACGTGCAAGAACGAGCCTGATGATCAGCGGCAGTCAAGGCTGCTAGAAAAGCCTCCCGGTCAGTTTTCAAGCGATTAACCCGTAAACTAAACGGGGGTGGCGTTGCCAAACTTTCACCCAGGGCGCGCGCTTCAACATTGGGCAACTGCCGCATCAACTCTTTGGTCAGCCAGACCGGCTGACTGCAAACATGCTGCAAATAGGCTTTTATCTTTTCTGGAACAGGCCAAGGGATATCTGCACAGCCACGATCAAAAGAACGCAACACCCCATTGACGAAGCCAACGGCACCCTCTAACTGAAGTTCTCGGGCTAACTCCACCGTTGAATTGACTGCAGCATGAGCAGGAACCCGATCCAACTCGAGCAACTGATAAGCACCAAGCCGCAACAGCCGCAAAACTTCCGGCTGTAACCGCTGCAGCGGTTGATTGCAGAACTGGGTCAAGGCAAAATCAACCCGCCCGCGCAGACGCAGAATTCCGTAAACCAGCTCCGTCACCAATCGTCGGTCACGCAGATCAAGGCGGGAACGATCCAGCACCGAATCAAGAACGGCATCGGCAAAAGCTCCTTCATCAACCCGTTGCAGAATTTCGTATGCCGCCCGTCGCGGGCTATCTGTTGGTCGGGAAGTCAATTAAAGTTGCATCCCCTCAAGCCGCCGAATCCGTTCCTCCATCGGTGGGTGGGTAGAAAACAGCTTGCGGATGCCACCAGCTTTGAGCGGATTGACAATAAACATATGCGCAGTCGCCTCATTTACGGAGGCCATCGGCGCCTGCCGATTTGAATCTTCCAGTTTACGCAGGGCACTGGCCAACGAATGGGGGTTGCCGCAATAACGTGCCCCGGTTGCATCGGCACCGTATTCCCGGGAGCGGGAGATCGCCATCTGAACCAACATAGCAGCAATTGGAGCAAGAATCATCATCGCAATCATTGCCAGAGGGTTGCTATCTTCATCGTCACGACCACCACCGAAGATCATTGTCCATTGGGCAATATGGGCCATGAAGCTGATCGCCCCTGCAATAGTTGCAGCAATTGAACCGATCAAAATATCGCGATTCTGTACGTGCGCCATCTCATGAGCCATCACCCCTTTGAGTTCCTCACGAGAAAGAATCTGGGTAATCCCCTGAGTTGCAGCAACGACAGCATGCCGTGGATTACGGCCGGTCGCAAAAGCATTGGGGGTTGATTGGGGCAACACAAAAACCTTCGGCATAATCAGACTGTTTTGTTGGCATATCTCGGCAACGACATCATACAGCGGGCCACTGGTAGCCTCTTCCCCTTTGTACATTTTGATCACAACTTTATCTGAAAACCAGTAGCTGCCAAAGTTCATGACCCCGGCCATCACCAGTGCCAACAACGCCCCACTCTGGCCTCCGAGGGCACCACCCGCGGTAACCAGAACCAGAGTCATTAATGTCATTAGCATCACGGTACGCATTATATTCATTTACTATCTCCTGTTATTTTTCAATTTTACTCAGTGCTGTTATTTGTTAATCGAGTTCCGGGAAAGAGAGGTCTGCCACTGAGGAAGTTCATTGCTGAAAGGCGCTTTCTTCCCGGTAATTGCAATTCACCGACGATCAAAATACCCTCTCCGCAGGCAATCCGTACTCCTGTCTTATCCGCAGAAATTATTGTTCCGGCCACTTCTGACGAATCTGCAACAACTGCGGTTGCCACAATCTTAAGAACTTCATCATCAAGATAGGTGAAAGCACCGGGCCAGGGGTCCAAACCGCGAACCTGATTATGTATTTCAGTCGCGGTGCGTTGCCAGTCGATTAAACCATCCTCTTTTTTCAACATTGGAGCATAGCAACTCAAAGCATCATCCTGTTTTTCTCCAATCAGGGTTCCTGCACAAAGCTGACTCAAGGTCTCATCCATTGCTTCTCGACCCAACACTGCTAAACGGTCATGCAGCTGCCCTGCTGTTTCATTGGCACCAATGGTCAAGCTGTATTTCAGCAACATATTTCCGGTATCAAGACCAACGTCCATCAGCATTGTCGTCACCCCGGTCTCGGTCTCACCATCAATAATCGCTTTGTTGATTGGTGCCGCACCCCGATACTTCGGTAATAACGACGCATGGACATTAATGCAATGATAGCGGGGGATATCGAGCACTACTTTGGGGAGTATCTGTCCGTAAGCGACAACAACAATCAGATCCGGCTGCAACTTCTGCAACTCAGCGACCGCAAGGGGATCACGTAATTTCTGCGGTTGAAAAACTGGAATTCCGTACTCAAGAGCTAGCTTTTTTACTGGAGATGCAGCAAGTTTTTTACCTCGCCCCTTGGGACGGTCGGGCTGAGTATAAACACCAACCAGGTTCACTCCAGAGGCAAGTAACCCTTCCAGAGGCTGCAGGGCAAACTCCGGTGTCCCCATAAAAACGGTACGAAGGCTCTCAGGTTGAACCATTTTCGGCTTCCTTTTCCTGCAGCATCTTCATATATTTTTTCCGAAAAATTGACCGTTTTAAAGGGGAGAGACGATCGACAAACAAGATCCCCTCAAGATGATCAATTTCATGTTGCATTCCAATCGCCAGCAGCCCACCCGCTTCTCGCTCGCAGAAGTTTCCTTCGGTGTCCTGATAACGGAGGGTTGCCGTGGCACGCCGTTTCACATTGGCCCAGTAGCCCGGCACTGAAAGACACCCTTCCTCCTCCAGAGAATCGCCCTCTCCACCGATAATTTCCGGATTCACAGCGACAAGCAGATCGTCTGGCTCATCTTTTGAGGAGCAATCAAGAATGATCAACCGCTGCAAAACCCCAACCTGTGGGGCGGCCAACCCGACACCGGGAGCGTCATACATCGTCTCCACCATGTCTGCTGCAAGCTGTTTCAAATCGTCATTAAAATCGGTCACTGTTACCGATTTCTGTTTTAACAAAGGTTCGGGGTAGTGCAAAATTTCTCGTAAAGCCATATTCTTTCTCCGGCAGTTGATATTAATGTAAGTCTTTTAAAAATATTAGTTTTTTATGAAATTTATCCCCCTATTCTACCGCCTTACCGGTTCTGCAGTCAATGATTCGACACCGGGTTTTTATGGGAATAGGAGCAGTTTTAAAGCAAAGATCAGCACAGTTATACTGACGACCTTCTTGATCCAGTCGTGCCCTTTATCAACGGCCAGCTTCGGCCCGATCATTCCCCCCACCGAAGTTCCTGCAGCAAGAGCAAAACCAAGGGAATAATCAACCTGCCCATGATAAATAAAAACCCCGAGGGCGACAAAGGTGTAGGCAAAGATGACAAATACCTTGATTGCATTGATTCGCACCAAATCCAGGCCATGAATCAACAGTGCCGTAATCACGATAAACCCGACACCTGCCTGCACAAAACCACCATAGATACCAACGCCAAAAAAGGAGATTACAATCAGAGTTTTCCGCCACCAACCAAACTGCACATCTTCCTGTTGAAAACGCTTCATTGGATCGATGGCAGTAAATATCAATACCCCGATCATAATCATTGCCAAAATTTGCCTAAACAGTTGGTCATCAAGACTGATCGCCAAATTGGCACCGACCCAACTACCCAGCAACGCCGGAGGAGTACAGAGCAGAGCCAGCTGCAACGGCATCACCCCACGCTTACTGAATCCGCGAATGGCAAAAATATTCTGGCAGAAAATCGCAATCCGATTAGTGCCGTTGGCAACCGAACTTGGCAAGCCCATAAAAATCAACAACGGCAAAGTCAGCAGTGAACCACCACCCGCCAGAGTATTGAGAATACCAGCCACTATACCAACCACAAATAGCAGCGGCAACTGCCAGAAATACGGATCCATCAATTAATCTCTCCAATTAAATCCTGAATCACCACTCCTGCCATAGTTAAACCAAACAACGGTGGCAAATAGGAAGAGCTGCCAAGAATCGGGTTGCGTTCGGCGGCATCAGAGCCCGTCAAAGGGTGAAACTCTTCGGTGGAATAAACAACCTTAATGTCCTTCTCAATACCACGTTTACGTAGCTCTTTGCGAATTGTCCGGGCCAGGCGACATTTTTTTGTCGCAGAGATATCGGCAACCTTGATTTGCGTTGGATCAAGTTTATTTGCCGCTCCCATCGAGGAGATAACGGGTAATCTCCGCTGCTGACAACTTTGGAGTAAATGTAACTTGTCAGTAATGTTATCGATACAATCAAGAACATAATCAAATTCGGGCAATAGAAATGCAACGCTGGTTTCCGATCGATAAGGGGCGTGATGGGTAACAATTTTAACTTCGGGATTGATCGCCCGGCAACGTTCTGCCATCACTGTAACCTTGGGCTGGCCAAGGGTTGTTACCAGAGCGTGAATCTGCCGGTTGATATTGGTAGCAGAAACAATATCGGGATCAACCAGGGTCAGCTTACCCACTCCACCCCGCACCAGAGCTTCAACGGCATAGCCACCGACCCCACCAATGCCGAAGACGGTAACAGAGGAATTCTGCAATTGTTCCAGACTGGTGCTACCAACCAACCGCTGGATACGATTGAAACGATCATCTCGCATAAAACTCACTTAACACAAAAGCGAGTATTCCGGGGACATGTACATTATTACGTGTCCCCGGAATACGGTTTAGAAAAACAACTGCCGAGCATTCTCTGTCGTTGTCCAGGCAACTTCTTCCAGCGAGACACCCCGCAGTTCAGCAACCTTTTCCGCAACCTTCAATAACACTTCAGGCCTCTCAGCCATATCAGGCAGGTCAGTTTCCAGAACCAGCGCTGAAGCTGGCAGCACCTTGACTGCCTCCGGTAACTTACGAGCATTTTTGCGCAATAGAATCGGGCCAACACCAATCTTAAAACCCAGAGCAAAAAGTTCCTGTGCCACTTGGAGACTACCGGAAAACCCGTGCCAGACACCGCTAACCCTTTTACCAACCTCCAGCTCGCGCAAGATGTCGAGCACCCGCCCAGTTGTCTTCCGGCTGTGCAGCAACACCGGCAGTCCGGCATCAAGAGCAATTTGTAACTGTGCGCGAAAAACCATTTCTTGTCGCTGCAGTGCTATCCCAACCGTGCCATCCAACCCAATTTCACCGATAGCAACAACTTTCGGCTCTACTGTCAGCTCTTTCAGCTGATGTTCTGCCGACGTTGTCCACTGATCGGCATTGGCGGGATGCAATCCCGGGGCAAGATACACATTTTCAGTATTTTTTGCCAGAGCAAGCATCCCCGACCAACCACTGACCCGCACCCCCGGCACCACAAAGTGGCTGATCCCATATCGCTGAGCCTCGGAAAGAAGATCCAACCCCTGACCATTCAGTTCAGGAGCATCAAGGTGAATGTGGGTGTCCATCAGCGAAATCATCGGAGTATGGTAGCAAAAGCAAAGAGGAAGAGATAGTGGTCAGGACTTAAATCGAGAATATCGAGAGATTGGAGGTTCTCTTTCTATCAAACATCCAGAAAATCGAGGTGGAGATCACTTAGTCCAACAATCATAAATCTGTTGAGAAGTTGGGGTTTCCCAAGGATGATATTAAGCAGTTCATTGGCCATATATCCGGAGATGATAGTCGCGCCAGGGCCGCTAACGGGAATATCACCGGCTGGTTGTTGTGCTCCGGCAAAGATATCTGCCAAAGGATGGGATTGTCCTTTTTTCAGGGTCAGGATCTGGCCTTGATCCCCTTCAATACCACCATGGATCAGAAATGATTCATCAGCTAGCCCTGCTTCCAGATGAAATCGGCTGGTATAGTTATCGAGACAATCGGCAATGATTGAAACATCGGATGGACAATGGAAGGTAGCATCAATCCGTTGTGGCAGCAGTTCGACGACAACGTTGCTGTTGATCTGTTGTAGCTTCTGCTTTGCGACCTCAAGTTTGGTCAGGCCGATATCGGTTTCGCTGTAGAGCAGCTGGCGGTTGAGATCGGGCCAGTCGATGATTCCATCATCAACAAGATAGAGCTTGCCGATTCCGGCACGTACCAGCAGTTCAGCAACAGCCGCACCTAACCCACCAACTCCGGCGATCAGAATGGTTGCAGCTTCAAGTTGCTGCTGCCGCTCCTCTCCCCAATGAAGAATCTGTCGACTATAGCGTTCTGTTGCTGACACCTAGTGTCCTGTCGTGGGTGGAATGTCGTAAAATTGCGTCGGGATTTTGCGTATCAACAAGGCGTGGCACTAACCTCCTGCTCCTGGAGGAAAAAGGGCAATCACATCACCACATACAACCGGGGTTTCTAATTTATCGAGATGGTGGATGTTCCGCCGATTAATCATAATGATCGTTCCAAGAATCAACTCACCTTTTCTATCCAGTAACTTGTGTAAAAATGGTGTCGATATCTGTTGTTGCAGGCGCTGCAGAAACTGACCGACATTCTCTTTGTCGCTAGCAGGCAACTCAAACTTTTCCTGTTTCAATAGTAATCTAATCAGACTGTAAAATTGAACCTTGATCATTGTTGTGGACTCAGGAATCAAGGTGGAATTGCACCTGGGCGTATGTTGCAGTACCGGTAAGCATTTGTTTGCCCGGAAAAACACTCCGGGTGCTGACCAATTGATAATAGAGCCCGGCATCGTTGGTTTCACCGACCATATTGGCGCCGACCACGCGTTGTTTTTCATCAAGAAAAACTCGGCGGAAACGTCCTGCTGCAGCGTTCCAACTGCTGACAATCTCAGCAACATCATCCTGACAATAACCGACAGCGGCAACCCCGATACCAAAAATTTCAGTAATATTATTTTTCAGGCTCCCCTGATAGCTGCACTCAATTCCCAACATATTCAGTGCGGCATTTTCTCCCTGTTCCACCGCTGTCATCCAGTTGCCCTGAATTGTTGTTTCACCGGTGATAAAATCCAGACCTTCGGCAGCGTCTCCAGCGGCATAAACATCCGGATGACTGCTGCGACAGTTGTCGTTGATCAGAATTCCGTCAGCAACGTTCAGACCGGCTTCGACTGCAAGATGGGTATTGGGAGTCACCCCTTTGCCGATAATGAGAAGATCGCTGGACAGTTGCTTTCCACTGTTCAATTTTAGTTGCAACTGATCTTCTTCAACCATCTCCTTAATATCATTCTGTTTATGGATATTCAGACCTTTTGCTTTGAGTTGATCTTCCAGAATTGCTGAGGTTTCGGGATCGACAACACGACTGAAGATACGATTGGAACCTACCACCAAATGCTTCTCAGCTTGTTCTGAAGCATGTGAAAGTAGCGGCAGGCTGACCAGTCCAGCGCCAACGGCAGTAACACTCTTCATATCCTGATAAAGATCAACCAGTTTTTCTGCATCGGCCAGATGGCGGAGAACACAGGCACGTTGTGTCGCTATGGGGAGAGTTCGTGCCTCCGCCCCGGTAGCCAACAGGAGTTTTTTAAAACCGACGTTGCTCCCATCTGCAAGCTGCAGGGAGTGCTTTTCAGGATCAATTGAAATCACTGAATGGCCAAAAACAGGAGTGACCCCCAATTCTTCATAGAAGGAATGATCGACGATATCAAGCCCCTCACGGAGAATATGGCCACCGATATAGTAAGGGGTTAAGACCCTTGAATAGGCCGGACGATCTTCACGATCAACGATGGCGATAGTTGCTCTCTGGTCATATTTACGGAGTGTTCGGATCGCCTGTAATCCGGCGGCACTGTTACCGATAATGACAAAATCATATTGTTCAGCCATGGAATTTCCTCTGGAGAATTCAAGGTTTAGGGTGTTGCACGTATTCTGGGGACACGTAACAAGTCCATGTCCCCAGAATACTTTTAACGAATTTATACTGTACTAAGCCAGACCAAGAGTCTGAAGTCTCTCATCGGTTGGAATCCCTTCTGCGCTCCAACCTCGCTCCTGATAATATTCAGGGAGCATTTCACCCAGTTTGTTTACTTCACCTTTGAGTGGGCCATCGGAAATTGGCTCTTCCAGAATCCGTTTT
>JAGLDI010000127.1 GCA_023145655.1 Desulfuromusa sp.
CAATTTTTGCTTGGCCGGGACTTGGTCTTTACCTGACCAACTCTTTACTTAATGCCGATATGAATGCGGTGTTGGGCAGTACCATTGTTGTTGGCAGTATATTTCTTGGAGTCAATATTTTTTCTGATTTTCTTTATAAGGTTTTTGATCCTCGAGCCCGTTAATCAGCAATAACTATGGTGTGAATAAAGCTTATGACAGATAAAGCAGTAACATACAATAGCAGAAAAGAGTGGTTGTTGTCTGACGCTCCCGCTTCAGCTTTTCAGGCTGCTGCTGGACGGGCATACCTTGGCCTTCTTGTATTCCTTAAAAATCGATTAGCGGTTATCGGGTTTCTGATTATTCTTGGTCTGGTATTTATCGCGATTTTTGCCCCCCTTATTGCGACCTCTGATCCCTTGATTACCGATTTGAGTCAGCGCTTGCTTCCCCTTTCTTCTGACCATTTTTTTGGTACGGATGAGGTTGGTAGAGATATTTTCAGCCGGGTTGTCTGGGGTTCCCGGCTGACATTATATATCATTGGCTTGGTTGCAATTATTGCTGCACCCGTAGGAATCATTGTGGGAACGGTTTCTGGTTATTTCGGTGGGATTGTTGACACCGTGCTGATGCGGATTACCGATATTTTTCTCGCTTTCCCAAAATTGATTCTTGCTTTGGCATTGGTTGCAGCACTGGGCCCCGGGATTGATAATGCTATTATCGCAATTGCCATAACCTCGTGGCCCCCTTATGCCCGGATTGCCAGGGGTGAGACTATAACCATCAGAAATTCAGATTTTATCCGAGCTATCAGGCTACAGGGTGCAGGAGTCATAAGGATCATCACTGTCCACATTATGCCACTATGCCTTTCTTCTTTGATTGTACGGGTTACTCTGGACATGGCTGGTATCATTATAACTGCTGCCGGACTCGGCTTTCTTGGTCTTGGGGCGCAGCCCCCTTCACCGGAATGGGGAGCAATGACTTCGAGTGGCCGTGCCTATATTCTTGATCACTGGTGGCTGATCACCATGCCAGGAATGGCGATATTTGTTGTCAGTCTGGCTTTTAATCTACTGGGTGATGGTTTGCGCGAAGTTCTTGATCCCAAAAGCGATGACTAATGATGGCATCGCAGAAATCACGCCCCACGGCGTTGCACTGTTTTCTCAAGACCTCGACATACAATACGTATGCCTTCGGCCCCGAAAAAACACTCCGCCTTGTTGGACGAAATTTTTGCTTAGCCATCGGTTCTTTTTTGTGAATGCAATGACTTGATGGACATATCGAAATGACAAATTCTGATACATTGCTGAATGTTGAAAATCTTAATATCATCTTTCCCTCTCCCAAAGGGGATGTGCATGCGGTTAAAGATGTCAGTTTCTCTTTGGGAAAAGAAAAAATCGGCATTGTCGGGGAATCAGGATCGGGCAAATCAATCACGGGGCGAGCAATTCTCCGTTTATTGCCAGCCTATGCCAAAGTTGAGGCAGACGAAATTATATTCAAGGGAGAGAATCTTCTCTCGTTCAGCGGAAAAGAGATGCGGCGGATCAGGGGAAAAGAGATCTCTATGGTGATGCAAGATCCTAAATATTCCCTAAATCCAGTACGGACGGTAGGAGCCCAGATAAGTGAGGCCTATACTGTTCATCGTAAGGTTTCCAAAACCGAGGCAGACAAAAAGACTTTGGAAATGTTGGAAGCGGTCAGAATCAGAAACCCTGAGCAAGTTTTCCGACGTTATCCACATGAAGTCTCTGGAGGTATGGGACAACGGATCATGATTG
>JAGLDI010000128.1 GCA_023145655.1 Desulfuromusa sp.
TTTTTTCTCCTGCTGATCATTCATTTGTTGGTCTCGTGAAAAAACATCCATAGCTGCAGATGATGCAACCGGAATAATCGACTGTCAAGCAACCTGATTATCAAATATCTACAAAAGATCCCATTGACAACCATTTCGGTTCAGTGTATTCATTACTTGTAAAGTTATCTTTAGGAGGTCAAGGTGGTTATAACGCGAGCAACAGAATATGCAGTGAGAGCAATTATTTTCCTGGCTCAGCAGCCAAAAGATGGAATCGTTTTAAAAAAGGATATTTGTCGTACCCAGGAGGTGACTCCGGCATTTTTGACGAAAATCTTCCAACCACTGATTAAAGCAGGTATTGTCAATTCACAACGTGGTGTTGGTGGGGGTTTTCTCCTCGCTAAAGATCCAAGTGAAGTCACCATGCTTGATATTCTTGAAGCAGAAGAAGGCAAGTTAAAACTAAACCATTGTCTGGTTGATGCTGACTTCTGCCAGCGGGATGCCTACTGTTCTGCTCATGAAGTCTGGCACGATGCACAGCGTGAAATGGCTGAAGTTCTAAAACGTTACAGCATTGCTGATCTGGTACGGCGGGAAAATGAAAACCTGGCCCAGCTGAAAAAGCAAGTCAGCTAAAAATAAAATTTATTCACAATTACTAAAAAGTGGCACAGGCGTGATCTGTTGCCACTTTTTTTATTGTATCTGAAATAAAAAAACCTGGATTCCAGGAGGGATTAGTATCTCCAGGGGAAAAACAGGAAACGGCCACCGCCCCCGGTAACATAACGAACCTCAAATCTATTCTACTACGTCATTTCCAGTCGTCAATTATCCCCTGTTGATTGATTTCACTTAAAGCTTTCCTCCGGATATGCATTGATATGATGAACGGTTAAATCGGCACCGGCAA
Organism: Desulfuromusa sp.; assembly: GCA_023145655.1. GTDB lineage: Bacteria > Desulfobacterota > Desulfuromonadia > Desulfuromonadales > Geopsychrobacteraceae > Desulfuromusa. The sequence continues at coordinate 902 of JAGLDI010000128.1, forward strand.
ACTCTTCATCTTCATTTAAACGAAAACCACTGACCCTGTCGATGACGGTGTAAACGACAAAACTGGTTATCAGAGCATAACCAATCGCCAATAACGTTCCAATCAGCTGTGCCATAAAAGAGACGCCTCCCAGCCCACCTAATGCACTTGAACCAAAGATGCCGGTAGCAATCCCCCCCCAGGAACCAACAACTCCGTGCAGAGGCCAGACACCGAGGACATCATCAATTTTCAGTTTTTCCTGCTCAATCTGAAATCCGTAGACAAAGATCAGTGAACCGATACCACCGACAAAAAAGGCACCGATCGGGTGCATCAGATCAGACCCGGCACAGATTGCAATCAAACCGGCCAGGGCCCCGTTATGAACAAAACCGGGGTCATTTTTGCTGGCAACCAGAGCAAACAACACCCCACCAACCATCGCCAGCAGAGAATTGACCGCAACCAGTCCCGATACCCCTTCCAGAGTTTGAGCACTCATCACATTAAAGCCGAACCAGCCAATCGCCAGAATCCAACTTCCCAGAGCCAGAAACGGGATATTACTGACCGGGATCGCCCGGCTTTTCCCCCGCACAAACCGCCCCATTCGTGGCCCGAGAACCAGAATTGCGGGCAAGGCTAACCAGCCACCAATAGAGTGAACCACCACGCTACCAGCAAAATCGTGAAACGGTGCGCCAAAAATCGACTCAAATAATCCCTGCAACCCTGCGCTATTCTGCCCCCAGATCAAAGACTCAAACAACGGGTAAGAGATCCCGACAAAAATTCCTCCAGCCACAACTTGTGGCCAGAATTTAGCCCGTTCGGCAATTCCGCCAGAAATAATTGCCGGGATACAGGCAGCAAAACAAAGAAAGAAGAAAAACCGTACCAGTTCATATCCCTGGTTCTGGCCAAGCAACCCTGCCGCTGAAGAATAAAAGTTGATGCCGTAGGAAATCGGATAGCCAATCAAAAAATAGACCACGGTTGATACCGACCAATCAGAAAGAATTTTCACAAAAGCATTCACTTGATTTTTCTGGCGAACCGTACCAACCTCCAAAAAAGCAAACCCTGCATGCATGGCAAAAACCATGACTGCCCCCAGCAAAAGAAAAAGAACATCCCCACCGTGCTGCAGAGTTGAAAGTGATGCTTCCATCGATCAGACCTCCTCGTCAGATTTTTGAGACCTGCCCATCTGTCAGGTCAATTAATTAAGACAGTGTTGATCTATTCAATTGCCGTGCCGCTATTTAAAAATGAGGAACCAAGGGGTTTCACAAAAAAAAGCACCAGCAACTGCTTAAAAAATAAACATTGGCGCTGTTTTTTTATGCAATAGTGGGGAAAAAGAAGGGTCTATCTGACGGTTGGAAAAATTGACAAACCTCGTATTGGTAAGATAGAGTCGTCAGAGAAGCGAAAAGAACAACGTCTTTATCCAGAGTGGTGGAGGGGAAGGCCCTTTGAAGCCACGGCAACCAACATTTTTTTCATTGAGAAGGAAACTGTCGGTGCCAATTCCTGCCCTGTGAACAACCTGTTTCAGGGACAGATGGGGACGGTCCTGAGATATGCGACAATTTACTGTGTCCATCAGGCCCTTTCCCGACACTGGAAAGGGCTTTTTTAACATCTTTGATTAATAGATAACGCTTTTAACAGGGGATGTAACTTGGACAACAGCACCGGCATTGTCACCACAAAATATGTAGATTTTGAGGTTGAACTGCGGCTTGAAAGTGGTCGACTGCTGGGACCCCTGACTTTAGCTTACGAAACTTACGGAACACTGAATCAGGATGCCACCAATGTCATTCTGGTCACCCACGCCTGGACAGGCAATGCTCACGCTGCCGGACTCCATTTCGAAGAAGACCGCAGGCCTGGCTGGTGGGACAACATGATTGGCCCGGGAAAAGTTCTCGATACCAATCGTTATTTTGTCCTCTGCAGTAACACGATCGGCTCCTGTAAAGGGTCCACCGGACCAACCAGCATCAATCCTCAAACCAAGCGTCCCTATCGCCTCAGCTTTCCCGTGCTGATGGTGCGTGATATGGTTCGCGCGCAAAAGCTGCTCCTCGACTATCTGGGAATTAAATCACTCCTTTCAATCGTTGGCGGCTCCATGGGGGCGATGCAGGCAATCGAATGGGCGATCCACTTCCCCGAAATGGTCCGTTCCATTGTTCCGATTGCCGGGACCGGACGGACTTCACCCATGGCGATTGCCTTAAACGCACTGGCGCGGCAGGCAGTCTTTAATGATCCGCTGTTTAAAAAGGGAAATTACCAACCGGAACACCCCCCGGCAGAGGGTCTGGCTCTGGCGCGGGCGGTAGGACATATTTCATTTTTATCAGACAAATCGATGCAGTTGAAATTTGAACGTCGTTTTTCGGTACGGGACGGGATGTTTGATTTTTTTGGCCAATTTGAAATTGAACGCTATCTTGATTATAACGGCAGGAACTTTGTCGATCAATTCGATACCAATTCCTTCCTCTATCTGGCCAAAGCACTTGATCTTTATGATGTTGCCTGGAACTTCGATTCAATCAGCGAAGCACTGGAGAGGCTTCGCTGTCAATCCCTCTGGTTCGCCTTCACCTCTGACTGGCTCTACCCCCCCGCACAAACCGAAGAACTGGTCACCGAACTGCAACGGTTGAACAAATCGGTCGACTACCACTTAATCGATTCCGATTACGGCCATGATTCATTCCTGGTCGAACCGGAGAAGTACATCCCTTTGTTGAAAGCGTTTTTGGATCAGATAGACCCTCCATTGTTCTCAAAATAGCTACAGTTGTTCTCGTTCTGAGAGCAACCTGCCACCTATTCCTCATCAAATAAATCCATCTGCTCAAACTTCAGCACTTCCGATTTAAACGGGCGGGGCTGAAACCGGGGACAGTCGAGCATGACAATTGTCTCCGACTGTTTGCACTGGCGAATACAGCGGCGGCAAAGCTTGTTAATCTCAAACCGGTTTTTTTCTGTCATAACGACCTCTTACCAAGCAACCTTGATCTACAACATTTCCCAAACAATTGTTGTCTGCAACCATGGTAAAATGCTAAATTACCAGCACAATTGTGTAATTTTCATTCTCTCTATGGCTTCATGATGCAGACAAATACTCTCAAAATAACGATCCTCGGTTCCGGAACAAGTACCGGCATCCCGGTGATTGGCTGCCGCTGTGCGGTTTGCCGTTCCGATCACCCCCACAACCAGCGCACCCGCTGCAGCGCTCTACTCAGTTATGGAAAATACAATATTTTGATCGATACCTCAACTGATCTGCGCCAACAAGCGCTGCGGGAGGATATCAGACATATTGATGCGGTTTTTTACACCCATAGCCATGCCGACCACGTGCATGGTATCGATGACCTGCGCGGGTTCAACTTGCACTCAAAACAGCCGATCCCACTCTACGGGTCAGAACAAACACTTGCAACCATCAGAACCAGTTTCAGCTATATTTTTGATAAATCAGAACCGGCTAGCTACATTCCCCGACTGGAACTACACCCCATCGCTGCAGCAGTTGATCTTTTTGATCTGAAAATTGTTCCGATTCTGATGCGACATGGGCAAATGGAAACCTTTGGCTATCGTTGCGGCCCGTTTGCCTATTTGACCGATTGCAACGCTATTCCAACAAGTTCACTTGATCTTCTGCATGGTTTGGAGGTATTAATTCTTGATGGTTTGCGCTTTACCCCACACAGTACCCATTTCAACATTCCACAAGCAATCGAAATGGCACAAAAAATTGGTGCAAAGCAAACTCTGCTCACTCATCTGAGCCATGAAGTTGATCACCCGGACCATGATCAACAATTACCTGATGGGGTCAATCTCGCTTACGATGGTCAGTTATTTAATCTTTCTATGAATTTACCAGCAATGAAATAGATAATATTATGAACACTGAGCTCAGGCTACACGGAAAAATCAACAATAGTATTGAGTATTTTGCAACAGCTGCCGGTTGCAGAACGGCTCATCATCATTTCTTTCAGAGTACCGATCATGACTTCCGTTTTTTTGCTCCGGGGAGTGAACTTATTCTTGGCCCAACCGGGTTACGCCTGGAAGGAACCGGCGGCACATTTTGTGAATATATGTTCGGTGTGGATCAGCCGATCTCAGATTTGAGCAAAGAGGGTATCGTCAACCGCCTGATACTCCTTGGTGCTGGTTACAATCAGGCGGGAGATCTGGAAATCAGTCAGCAGAACCATATTGAGCAGAGCTATGAAGAGATTTTCCTGCAGGGTCATACTGTTGATAATTACTTCTTTTTTGTCAGTGGTCTGGAAGGGCAAACACATCGGCTGCGACAAGAAGAGATTCTTCGCTACCTGGGGAAGGCTCTCAAACGCATCTCCAATCTCAATCATCAGGACGATTCCCAACTGGCAGAATCGCTACTGGCCCAACTTCCGGAACAGGCTACCATCTACCTGCTACGGCTGTCTGATACCAAGCACCGCCATTTTCAGAAGGAGTTTCAAACTCTCTACTATCGAGATCGCACCAGCACCACTTTAAATAATACTCAAACGGCACTTCAGGAACTGGCTGACAACCTCGGAATAGACTCTTACCAGAGTGAACGTATTCGCATTGATGTGATGTACAAACACCGGGATAATTATCGCATTATTGATAATTACAAAAAGGTACTGGTTGAATGTTATTTACAGGGGGATATCAGCCACCAGCAAAACGCTCGACTGACCCGGTTGAAAACTCTCGCACTGCGCAATGAAATCCCTTCCGCCCTGTTGACAACACTGGATGGAAAGTTAAAAACGCAGGTCAACAGTATTATCTACGAGCCTGAATATACTGCAATCGCCAGAGATATTCTCCACGATCTTCTGTTGCGCAGAGGAATTAGTCGGCGGGACATGATCCAGCTTCTGTTTGCTAAACAACACGCCCGGCGCAACCATGATCACAGCTTTGAAAAGCTGCTTCTGGAAACTGGACAGTTATTCGATGAGCAAATCCGGGACGGGGCTCCCATCTCGTTGCTGGAGGACTTCTCCCATATTATCACCTTTTTTGACCGCTACGACAGCACGGCAACAAAAATCAGTCAGATCGCTTTTTTGGGAAGCTACCAACCAACTGAAGAGATACTCCAGAGCCTGTTGAACAGTCGTCAGGAATTCATCAAACTGACAAAAGGGTTATTTCAGAAACTTTTTTTTGAAGATATCACCACCGATCATTACTTGGGACGCTTTGGCCGACAGAAGTTGGTCTGCCTTAAAAAAGGGCTTGAGGAAGTTGCCGCAGGGGTCTCTACAGTCAAAAGAGCAACCGCCGAACTAAAGATGATCGACAATCGAGAGAAGCTGTATAATATTGTCCACAGTCACGCCAAAGACCACATTCGCACCCGCTATTCACGTTATAATACCCGGAGTGAACAAAAAGAATTATGGAATGAATTAAATGATGAACTGTTGAGGATTGGCGTTATTAATAAAGCACTTGATTCCGAGCTGTTTCAAACCGCAATTCACGATATCAAAAAAGAAGCAGTCTATCTGCGACAACTTCTTCCTGAAATAATTGCTAACAATAATATTGATTTGCGTAATGATTTTTTAGCTAACAGTGGTCTGGATCATTTTTATATTGAAGAGCTGGAACGGGAATATTTCACTTTAAACCAACTTGAAGATGAACATTTACAGCAGCTCAGATCTGGAACGTTTTAGATTTTAGAAGGTATTTCATGGCAAATCCTGAGCTTAACCAAGTTCGAAATTTCGGCATTATCTCCCATATTGATGCTGGGAAAACCACCGTATCTGAACGGATCCTGTTCTACGCCGGAGAAATCCATA
>JAGLDI010000129.1 GCA_023145655.1 Desulfuromusa sp.
ATGACCTGGGCAGCCATTACCGCAATTATCCTCGCCTTCATCGGCAAGTTGGGTGGCTTTTTGAACTCGATTCCCGTTCCAATCATGGGTGGGATCATGGTTCTGTTATTCGGCGCGATTGCCGTTATCGGCATCAATACTCTGGTTAAAGCTGGAACCGATCTGATGCAACCGCGCAACCTGGCTATTGTCGCTATAATTCTGGTTTTTGGCATCGGTGGAATGACTTTTGATCTTACCATTGTTAAGCTGGGCGGGATCGGTCTGGCAGGGGTTGTTGGGGTGTTGTTAAATCTGATTCTTCCGGCAGGCAATGACGCCTGATAATTGAGGGCAACAAAACAAGGCTGAAGGTATTTAGCCGTGAAGTCTACAAACGGGGTGAGCCGTACAGCTCACCCCGTTTTGTTATCAGACCCTAATTTAAATACTTTTTCTATAGTCTCTATTATCAGCTGTGGTGAGTCTTCACCGCCAGAGATGCAGAGAAGACATGAGGATTATTTAACGGGAGGTTCGCTCCACAGGGTATTGGTTTGTAACACCGCTTATCCATCAATTATCTCCGAAAAATTACTAGCAAATTCTCCGGCATTCCAGATAAAAACGTTTCTCATCCGCCTCCCCCAGCGAGAAAGTTTTACGCGGCAATGCCCCATCCAGCACAATTGTTTTGAACAAATCATGCTTAGAGATAGCTGGCAGGTAAAAACCGGCACTTTCTGGCTCACTCCCCAATTCTGTCACAGTCTGACTGCCGTGAATGTAATCAATCCGAACCGCAGGATTATCTTCAAGATATTGATTGAGAAAAGCCTGCAGGGTTGCCACCTCAAGGGTAAACTCGGGCGCAGCAACTTCACAGACCCCGAACTGCCCAGCAAAAACCACCGGAAAAGCATGTCCATCTTGCACTTTTGCTGCTAAAACTTCAGCTTCTGACAAATCGGCACAGAAGGTCATCGACAGCGGCGTTCCACGACCGGAAAAAAAGCTCTCCATCTGCTGCGTAAGGTGATCACAATCAACATTGAATAGCACCCGATGAATAGCTTCAAATTCAAGACCGGGATCATGGACATTGACCAACTCAACCAGGGCAAAACGAGCTGGGTGATTCATCACCGTTGCAGGGTCATCAGCCTCTTCCTTCAGTTTTGTCCAGATCGCTTTCGCAGTAGCAAATGAGTGATTGCCGTCTCCCATTGCGTAGAGCATCACTTCACCATCAACAGCATATTTTGCACGATAGGCGGCAGGGTCAGCCAGTTTTTCCAGTGCAGTGGTAATTTGAGTGATCAGTTCCGGTTGATCAACTTGATATCCTTTAAGATGACCGCCATTTTCCAGCAGGTCAAAATCGTAAACCGTTTTCAGAGTTTCATTAAACAACGGTTCAATGACCGTTCGCTGTGGATCATCGATCAATACCATGATGTGCGGTAATTCAATCGGCGCATTCTGCCGCACCTTGATCCGTGGTGGCAAGCGGTCAATTATGGTCCCTTCTGTCGACCGAATCAGGCTTTGTGCCCCTTCAGTGTAATCGTACTGTTCCAGATCAAGTGCCAGAATCAACCCTTTACGTGACGCAACGGCTGCAGTTTTACGATCCACCAGAATAAATCCGGGCGGTTGTTCTTCCAGACTACCATCGGCCAGATAAGCTTCCATTGCCCGGTTGATGGCTGCAATCCGCTGTTCAGTATCTTCAGCACCTAAATATGCTTCAGGAAAAACCAGGTTCAATGTTGAGATATTTTCTGCCGTCTGTTGCTCCAACCGCTGCCAATATGCCTGATCAGAAGTATACTGATCACAAGCAATCACCGCCCAGTGCTGCATATCTGTCCCTTTTTTCGGTAGCAAAATCTTCGGCACCTCCACCCCGATATTTTCAAAAACCATCTTCTATCCCTTTCTACTCCCAACTGAGCAAGACCGCTGTTTCAGAAAAAACCCAAGGTAGCATGATTTCATGCAGGGAGAAAAGCATCTCTCAAAAGTCTGACCAGCAAAAAAACCATCAGACTGACAAGGTCTTGAGGGACAGAATGGAGAAGGGCACCTTCAATCATAAAAACAACGATCCCCTTGCCAGTTAACTTTACTTCATCCATGCAAGCATGAATGTATTATAGGAATATTTGTGTGCTTGACAGAAGGTGAAGTATTCATTTATAAGCAAAACTACAATTGAATCGTTTTACGGTGTTTAATAAACATAATAGGGAAGAGAGGTGCAAATCCTCCGCGGACCCGCCGCTGTAATCGAGTGAGAACCTGCTAGTTGAGGTTCAATCGGACAATATGTCACTGGTGAACATACCGGGAAGGCGGTCCGTTTCTTCGGCAGAAAACAGTGTCGAAAACTCGTAAGTCAGAAGACCTACCGTGAAACACAACCACCAAGTACTCTGTATATCTTAAATCTTTGCAAGATGCGAAGAGTTAGGGCGCACAGAGGACAAGATCTCCCCGGGCACGGGAGTGTGGATATACGCGGCTATAAATACGGAAAACCCGCACCTGCTACAAGGTGTCGGGTTTTTTTATTGCGCACTGTCCAGCTCCTCGGGGGAAAACAGGAGGAACAAAATGAGGAAATGTTTCATCGTACTATCTACCCTGCTTCTGACCGCAGGAACACTCCAGGCAGAAGGGGTAAAACTGGATCCGATCGTGGTCACGGCAACCCGTACCGGAACCCCGTTGAGCCAGATTGCCAGTTCTGTCACCGTTATCACCGCAGAAGAAATTGAGGCAAAGCAGCAGCCACTGGTCATTGATCTATTGCGGAGCGTACCGGGAGTCTACATCTCTCGCACTGGTGGACCCGGGGGAACAGCCTCTATCTTCCTTCGGGGCACAGACAACCAACACTGTCTGGTAATGATTGACGGCGTTGAACTCGCTGATCCCTCTAGCGCTGGAGCAGCCACTAACTTAGCCAATCTGACGACCACCAATATTGAGCAAATTGAAGTTGTTCGTGGGGCACAGAGTGTCCTTTATGGTTCTGATGCGATTGGCGGAGTCATCAATATTATCACCAAGAAAGGCGGAAAGAACCCTGCAGGCTATGTCTCTATCGAAGGAGGTTCCTACAATACCTGGACAGAAAAAGGTGGTTTTTCGGTTGCATCAGAGACAGGGCATGTCTCCTTTGCTGCATCCAATAGCAATTCAGATGGTTTTTCTGTCGCCAATGAAGATGATGGCAACAGCGAAGATGATGGCTATAAAAACACCTCATTCTCAATCAATAGCGGTGTCCGCCCCAGTGACCTGTTTGACCTCAATTTTACGGCAAACTATACCGATGCTGAATATGATATGGATGGGTATCCAGCTCCTTTATACCTTCTCGCCGATACCGATGAAACCACCGTTACCAAAACCTTCATCGGCCGTCTCGAAGGGACTCTACATTTACTCGAAGACCGCTGGCAAACAACGTTTGGAACGTCACTGACAGAAATTGATCGTGACTATCCCGATTCAACCTGGGCCACAACCTTCAAAGGCGAAAAAACAAAATATGAAATTAAAAACCACTTTATATTCAATTCTCAACAATCTTTTATTATCGGGGCAGAAACAGAAACTGAAACAGCCAAAGCTGACTCAAATGTTGATGAAGATACCACAACAAATGCTATCTATTTGCAGGATCAACTCTCTATTGGTTCATTCGATGCAACCGTTGGGGTTCGCTATGACCGTCACGATGATTTTGGAAATGAAACAACTTGGAGAGGAGCCACCGGGTACACCTTTAAAACAACCGGCACCAGGCTAAAAGGCTCAGTCGGAACCGGCTTCAAAGCTCCATCCCTCTATCAACTCTATGACTCATGGTATGGGAACCGAGACCTCGACGCAGAAACCAGCCTCGGCTATGATATCGGGATTGAACAAAGCCTGCTTGACCACAGTCTGATTTTGCAGGCAACCTGGTTCAAAAATGACATTGATGACTATATCCAATGGGATCCGACCGGGTTTCAGAATGCCGGAGACATCACCACCCAGGGGGTTGAAACCGGATTGGAGATTTACCCTTACGATTTCATCGACCTCAGGTTCACTTACACCTACACCGATACCGAGGATGAAGATGGCGGCAGACTTCTCAGACGGCCCCTGCATACAGGGAGCTTTGATTTAAATCTTTACCCCATGGACGGAAAACAAATCGGCCTGTACCTCCTGTACGTTGGCGAACGAGATGATAGCAGCGAAACCCTGGATGACTACACCGTGGTGAATCTTGCAGCGTCACACCAAATCACTCCTCACCTGAAAGGTTTTGTTCGAATCGATAATCTTTTTGACGAAGACTACGAAGAAGTTGCCGGATATGGAACGGCGGGTATATCAGGCTATGCGGGAATCAAACTCTCTTTCTAATCAGCACAAATTGTTCTAAACTGGGGCTGGCAACCAATCAGCCTCCAGTTTTATATCAGGACATACTATGCGTAATAATTTCATTCTTGGGATCATTTTTGTTCTGCTATCCTCTTCTCCTCTGGCAGCGACCGATTTCACCGATGCCGTGAATCGCCAAGTATCCCTCCTCCATCCCCCACAACGAATCGTCTCCCTGGTTCCCAGCATCACCGAAATTCTATTTAAACTCGGCCTTGAAAAACGTATTGTCGCTGCGACTGATTTCTGTACCTACCCCGAAGCTGCACTGCGACTGCCAAAAGTTGGCGGTTATGCCGACCCCAGCCTGGAAAGTATCCTGTTACATCAACCGGACCTGGTCATAGCTGCCGCCGACATGAACCGTCCGGCACTGATTCGCCGGTTGGAGTTAATGCATATCCCTGTTTACGTGGTTCATCCACAGACGGTTGAAGAAACACTTAAAACCATTCAGGACATCGGTCACATTACTGGAGCAGAAAAACCGGGACAGCAGTTAGCCGACTCTATCAAGCTGAGAATTGAGAAAATTCAACAGCAGGTGTCCGCATTAAAACCAAAAACAACCCTCGAGTGCGTCATGCTGCAACCACTGACAGTTGCCGGGCCAGATACTTTTATCGCCGATATCATCGACATTGCCGGAGGGAAGAACGTTGTCCCAAAAGGACCATCCCGCTACCCGACCTGGAATACTGAGGCATTATTAACTGTCGACCCGGAATTTATTATTGTTTCAACTTATTCAGGACAACCAACGCCAAAACATTTTTTCGACCATTGGCCGCAATTACAAGCAGTACGCAATCAAAGAATTATCCAGATCGAAGCGGATTGGATCCACCGCCCGGGGCCGAGGATGATTCTCGGCATTGAAGCACTGGCCAAAGCTCTCCATCCAGACATTATCATTGATGAATAATGACGTCGCAAAAAATCCGACCTCCTATGTTGCAGCATCTTTTCAGGATCTCGACATACATATGTATGCCATCACCCCTGAAAAAATACTACGCCTTGTAGATCGAAATTTTTGCTTAGCCATCGGACTCTTTTTTTCGCAGAGTAAAAATGAATAAATCAAAGAAAGCAAATAAACGCTGGCTGTGGCAATTGCTGCTGTTATTGTCGCCCCTGCTGGCCATATTAATCTCACTTTCTGCAGGAAGCCTCGAGCTTTCCTGGAGCAGGCTGTTCGCTATTCTACTTCAAGGACCGGGGACTGATGTTGAGCAGGTTATTATCTGGCAAATCCGGCTCCCCCGAGCGCTCCTTGCGGGCCTCGTTGGAGCCGCCTTGAGCCTATCCGGGGTCACCTTTCAGGCAGTATTGCGCAACCCCCTTGCCGATCCCTATTTACTCGGAGTTTCCGGTGGTGCAGCTCTAGGGGCCGTCACTGCTCTGACTTGCGGCATTCAATCCCCCATCGTCATTCCTCTAGCTGCTTTTGTCGGAGCCCTTGCAGCGCTGCTGCTGGTTTATCTGGTCGCACAAGCCCACACCTGTTCCTCTCACACCCTGATTTTATCCGGCGTCATGGTCGGTAGCCTGGCTGCGGCATTGCTGCTGTTCCTCCTTTGGCGGGCACCAGCTGATGCAACCCGCCAGGCAATCTTCTGGCTGGCGGGAAACCTGTCTCTAGCTGACCCGGACTGGCTTTCCTGGGGATGGTTGTGGGTCGCCATTGGATTTCTGCTGCTCTGGTCACAATCTCTCAATTTGGACCTACTCACCCAGGGAGAAGAAACTGCTGCAGATCTAGGTCTGCATGTGGGCAGAACCCGTTTGATTTTGTTTACTCTGGCTGGAGCCTTAACCGCCTGTGCGGTTGCCCTGGCTGGGTTGGTCGGTTTTGTTGGTCTGGTGATTCCACACATTTGCAGATTACTCTGGGGACCGGGACATCGTCTGTTACTCCCGTTCTCTGCTCTACTCGGCAGTAGCTTTCTGATCGTTGCCGATGCCATCGCTCGCAGTCTCTACGCCCCGGCAGAAATCCCGGTGGGTGTGGTTACAGCAATATTGGGGGCACCGTTTTTTCTCTATCTGTTGCGACGTAAGGGGGGAGGGTTATGATTCAGATCAACAACCTCTGTTTCTCTTTTGCAACGACAGAAATATTCAGTGATCTCAATTTCAGCATCAATCAGGGAGAAATCCTTTCGATCATCGGCCCGAACGGTTGCGGTAAATCAACCTTACTGCGTTTATTACGTGGCAGTCTCAAACCACAAACGGGTGAAATCCTCTGGGAGGAAACCCCGGTTGAAAAAATTCCTGCGCGTGAGATGGCTCGCAAAGTTGCAGTGGTTCCACAGTCTTCTGCCATCCCTTTCCCCTATAAGGTGCGGGAACTGGTTGCCATGGGACGCTATCCCCACCGAAAAAACCTGCTCAGCTTCCAGGATAAAGCGGATCTACACGCTATCGAACAGGCACTGGTCATGGCCGATATTCTTCCTTTGGCAGAGCGTCCTGTCACACAATTAAGTGGCGGGGAACAACAACGCGTTGTCCTGGCACGAGCATTAGCACAAAATAGCTCGGTGTTGTTTCTGGACGAAGCAACCAGCCATCTGGATATTGACCATCGGTTGGAATTGACCGAACTGCTGGTGCGATTGAATCGGGAACAGCAAACAACTATTGTCCAGATCAGTCACGATCTCGACCTGGCCGCCGCTATCTCACAGCGCATTCTTCTCTTGACCGAGCATGGCAAAATTGCCGAAATCGGCTCACCTGAAAAAGTCATGACTGCCATCAATCTGCAACGGATCTTTCGGGTTGATGTTAAGGTTGACAGTAACCCCATTACAGGCACCCCGCAAATAGTACCGCTGATCAATTGTTCAACCCACCAATTGAATGGTCTCAAAGTTCACCTGATCTGCGGAGGGGGCAGTGGAAAAACCCTGCTCCGCCGACTCCATCTGGCACAGGCAAAAATTACCGCTGGCCCTCTGAACCAAGGTGATTCTGATGAAGCAGTTGCCGCAATCCTCAATATACCAGTTGCACAAGAAATCCCGTTCAGTCCATTTTCAGAGAACACTTTAGCGGCAACAGAAAAGCTCATTAAAAAAACCGATGTTCTGGTTATTACAACTCAATGGTGGGGGGCAGGCAACCTTCCCTGCCTGGAACTGGCAGACAAAGCCATCCAGCAAGGAATACCTATCTACCTTCTCGCACAGCAGCAGGAACAGGACTATACCAATGGCAAAGCTTGGGAGAAAATACAACTATTACAACAGCAAGGTGCCAAAGCCATCCGCAATGAAGAACATTTACTCGAAGAACTAGCCCAACAACTTAATATTTGACAGATATCGGGGGCTAACACTGCATATAAACGAGACATTGATGGCGCTATTTTTTTCATTATCAAAAAAAAACCAAACAGTGTTTTTTTTGTGGTAGAATTGTTTTTTAATCTTTACTTTGAACTTTTTGGTAGTTCAACACTCTAACAGGAGGATTAACGCATGAAACTTACGAAAACTCTGGTTCTGGTTCTTAGTCTCTGCTTGATGTTGGTCTCTTTTGCCCATGCGGGTAAAGACCTTGATGCAGTGAAAAGCAAAGGATTCATTCAAGCAGGTGTAAACGGCTCGGTCTTCGGCT
>JAGLDI010000013.1 GCA_023145655.1 Desulfuromusa sp.
GCTGAAAAGTTAGTTGGTGACGCAAAAAGAGAGGCTGATGCCCTCCGTAAAGAGGCCATCATTCAAGCGAAAGATGTGGTCCTTCAGGCAAAGACCGACTGGGAGCAGGAAGCCCGTGATATGCGTAGAGAGATTCAGGTTCAAGAGAATCGCTTGCAACAAAAAGAAGAAAACTTTGATCGCAAGCAGGAACATCTTGAAAAAAGGGGTGAGGAACTGAATCGGCAAGAGCTTCAGCACCGGCAGCAGAGTGAACGGCTGCAAAAGAAAAGTGGTGAAATTGACCAGATTTATGCTGCTCAGCAGAAAAAGCTGGAAGATATTTCTGGGATGAGTGGTGAACAGGCCAAATTGCAGCTGGTGGATTCGATGTTGAGTGAAGCGCGCCATGATGCGGCCAAGGGAATCAAAAGAATTGAGGAAGATGCCCATGAGACTGCTGACAAAAAAGCCAAGAAAATTATGGCGTTAGCTATCCAACGCTATGCCGGGGATTTTGTCGCAGAAAAGACCGTCAGTGTTGTTCCTCTTCCCTCAGATGAAATGAAAGGGCGGATTATTGGTCGGGAAGGGCGAAATATCCGGGCGATCGAGGCAGCAACCGGGATTGACCTGATTATCGACGATACCCCGGAAGCCGTTGTAATCTCCGGGTTTAATCCGGTCCGCCGAGAGGTTGCTAAAATTGCTTTAGAGCGACTGATTGCCGATGGTCGTATCCATCCTGCAAGGATTGAAGAGTTGGTTGAAAAAGCTCAGGAGGAGGTCGACGAAGAGATTCGGCAGGCCGGGGAGCAGGCAACCTTCGATGTCGGAGTGCATGGTATTCATCCAGAAATTATTAAGTTACTCGGGATGCTCAAATATCGGACCTCCTACGGGCAGAATGTCCTTGTTCATTCGATTGAGGTAGCTTTCCTCTGCGGTATGATGGCCTCTGAGCTGGGAATCAATGTGAAACAGGCAAAACGAGCGGGGCTGCTTCACGATATCGGTAAGGCGGTCAGCCATGAAATGGAGGGGTCCCACGCTGTTAATGGTGGTGATCTGGCCCGTAAACATGGTGAATCTCCAGAAATCGTTCATGCGATTGCAGCTCACCACGAAGATGAAAAACCTGAAACGGTTCTGGCTATTTTGACTCAGGCTTCAGATGCGCTGTCCGGTGCACGACCTGGGGCTCGCAGGGAAACTCTGGAAACTTACGTTAAGCGGTTGCGTGAGCTAGAACAGATTGGAACCTCTTTTGACGGAGTGACCGGCTGTTTTGCCATTCAGGCGGGGCGTGAAATCCGGGTGATGGTTTCCAGTGATCAGGTGAGTGATGATTATTCACATGTTCTCGCCAAGGATATTGCCAGCAAAATTGAGCAGGAAATGACCTACCCCGGTCAAATTCGGGTTAACGTCATCCGTGAGACCAGGGCCGTTGAGTACGCTAAATAATCCTTGTTTTTAAAAAAAGGATAGAACCGGGCTTGAGCCACATTTTCCAACTGGAGAATTGTGGTTTGAGCCCTGATTTTTATTTGGAGCATTTTTGTGAAATTATTATTTATTGGTGATGTTGTTGGTCGGGCTGGCAGGAAAGCTTTGGCTGATCACCTTGATCGGTTGATTGATAGGTACTTTGTTGATTTGGTTGTTGTTAACGGGGAAAATGCTGCTGCTGGCTATGGCTTGACTGCTTCAGTGTTGCGCGAACTATTCGATGCTGGTGCCGATGTGGTGACATCCGGAAATCATATTTGGGATAAAAAAGAGATCATGCCCGTCCTTGAGAAGGAATCACGATTGCTGCGCCCAGCAAATTATCCACCTGGCCTTCCTGGTTATGGTAGTGGTATTTACGAAACGGCTGCAGGGATCAAGGTTGGTGTGTTGAATCTTGAAGGGCGGGTATTTATGAAAAATCTGGATTGCCCTTTTCGTGCGGCCGATTCTCTTGTGGCAGAGTTGAAGAAAGTAACCCCCATTATTTTTGTCGATTTTCATGCTGAAGCGACCAGTGAAAAACAGGCCCTTGGTTTTTATCTGGATGGACGGGTTTCGGCAGTTGTTGGAACTCACACCCATGTGCAGACCGCAGATGAACGCATTTTGCCTGAAGGGACGGGGTATTTAACCGATGTTGGTATGACTGGAAGTCAGGATGCTATTATTGGGAACCTGAAAGAGAGTGCTATGGATCGTTTCCTCACGCAGCTTCCGGTCAAGCTTGAGGTTGCCAAGAAAGATCCGCAACTTTGTGGGGTGTTGTTGACTATTAACGAAGAGACGGGCTGCTGTGATGCGATTGAGCGTATCCAACAAGGGGGCAAGTCGTAGGGCGGAGCAATTGAGGCGTTTCTTTGGCTGTGGGTGAAACCAGGGAACAGGGATAATAAAAACACACTTGAGAAGATAAGTATTGAAAATGAATTTTGTCGAAGAATTAACCTGGCGTGGCATGATCCACGACATCACGCCCGGAACAGAAGAACAGCTTCGGAAAGAAATGACCTCGGCCTACGTTGGGATTGACCCGACTGCTGATTCACTGCATATCGGTCATTTGGTTAGCGTGATGATGCTCAAGCATTTCCAGATTGCAGGCCATAAGCCGATAGTACTTATTGGCGGGGCTACCGGGATGATCGGCGATCCGTCAGGGAAGTCGGCGGAGCGCAATCTGCTTGATGAGCAGACCCTCCGGTATAACGAGGCATGTTTGAAAAAACAGTTGGCGAAGTTTCTCAATTTTGAATCAGCGGCTGGTAATGCTGCAGAGTTGGTCAACAATTACGACTGGATGAAAGACTTCAGTTTTCTGGATTTTATCCGCGATATCGGAAAGCATATTACGGTCAATTACATGATGGCCAAGGAGAGTGTCAAAAAACGTCTCGGTGATGAAGCTAAAACCGGGTTGTCCTTCACCGAATTTACCTATCAGTTGGTTCAGGGGGTCGATTTTTTGCATCTGTATCGGGAGAAAAATTGCAAGTTGCAGATGGGCGGGTCGGACCAATGGGGGAACATCACGACCGGGACGGAGCTTATCCGTCGCAAGGAACGCGGCGAAGCCTTTGCCCTGACTTGTCCGCTCATCACCAAGGCGGATGGTGGTAAATTCGGAAAAACAGAAAGTGGTAACGTCTGGCTTGATCCGAAGCTGACCACGCCGTACAAATTTTATCAGTTCTGGCTCAATGTCTCTGACGCCGATGCCGAGAAGTACATTAAAA
>JAGLDI010000130.1 GCA_023145655.1 Desulfuromusa sp.
CGATCCCCGAAAGTTTGCTTGAGAGTGAACTGTTTGGTCATGAAAAGGGGGCCTTTACCGGGGCGCAGAATCGGGTTCAGGGTAAGGTAGAATATGCCGAAGGGGGCACCCTTTTTCTTGATGAGATTGGAGAGATGTCGCCACTCCTGCAAGTGAAATTACTTCGCTTTCTGCAGGAAAAAGTGATTCAACGCGTTGGCGGTCGAGAAGATATCCCGGTTGATACCCGGATTGTGGCGGCAACTAATGTCAATATTACGGAATCGATAGGAACAGGTGAGTTTCGCGAGGATCTCTACTACCGGATCGGGGTGATTACTATTGAACTTCCCCCTTTACGTGAGCGCGGAGATGATATTGAGCTTTTGGCGAATGTTTTTCTGCGCCGTTTTGCGCAGGAATTTGGACAAAAAATTCGGGGGTTCAGTGCCGCAGCTCTTAGATGGTTGAAAGATTATAACTGGCCGGGAAACGTGCGCGAGTTGGAAAATAAAATCAAGCGGGCGGTTGTTATGGCAGAGAGTCCGATTGTTGAGGCGTGTGACCTCGGTTTTGAAGAAAAACAGACGCTTTCTGAGTCTGCCGGAGATGATCGTCCAGAGGTTGTCTCCGGGACGACCAATGCATTCAATTTTGCCGGAATGACGCTTAAAAGTGCCCGTCAACTGGTTGAACGTACCTTATTGCAACAGGCATTGGAAAACTCTCAAGGTAATATCTTGAAAGCTGCAGAAGAGTTAGATGTCAGTAGACCGACTTTTTATGATTTATTGAAGAGATATGGGCTGCATGACTAGTGCTTTGTAGACCTTGATCTAGCATAATATTGCGATCAAAAGAACATGTGAGATTTAAAATTCTTCTGTTGTAAACTGTTTAATTTCACTTTCATACGTCAGGTTAGAATCTTGTGTGTCAGTGGCAACAACTTTCCAATAATAGGTTGATGATCCCTTCAAGTCATAAGCTTGGTGATAGTCATCATTCCCTGTATTGACCGAATAAAGAACTGATTCTTCCGCTGTATTTGAGGCAGAACGATCGCTTGATTCGCCAGTGCTTCCCTCACCGCCACAGGCGGTTAAAATCCCCCCCAGCAGTATAATTAACAGAATACTGATGGGCTGCTGACGTAGTTTTGTCTGTGGTGGTGATCTTCGGCAGCTGCCGACCAGTAGCAGAATTATCAGGAAAATGATAACTGCGGTCGGTTTAACCCCGTTAAATTCTGAGATCAAAGGAATTGTACTGGCAGTTGTTACTTCGTTCTGATCTGTTCCATAAAAGAGGGTATAGGTGACATTGTAGCCGGGTGGAGCGGTTTCCCAGCGGAAGGTGACAGGAACGGGCTCATTGGTCGCACTAGCAGTCGGGGTGATTGGCACGGGAATCCAGCTGTTGCTGACAATGTTGGAATACGAACTCTCATAATCACTGTGATCATAAGCAGTGACGGTGAAAAAATAGGTTGCGTCATCGCTTAAATTGGTCAGCGTGGTTGACAACACGTCCCCGACATCAACCGGAGAATCTCCCTCGTAAGCGCCGCTCCCGGCGAATGGATAGTTTTTATTCCCCTGCTGATAATGGATCTTGTAGCCGGTGACTTCCGTGGTGGGACTGGGATCCCAAGAGAGGGTAATATCCTGACAGAATCCAGGAGTTATTAAATTGACAAGAGTTAAAAAGCTGATTATAAGTATTTGAAATAACTTCACTACTTTGTCCTTTGTGATTTGTTGGATAATTATAATAACAGAAAGCTTAATAAAAGATAATAGTTTTTTTGCTTTTTAAAATGGTGAGGAATGTGAACACTGGTTTTTCAGAAAGTATCAAGCAATGTCATCTGTTTTACGGTGTGACCGAAGCCGATCTCCAATTATTAGTATCTATTTTGCGTGTCCGCAAGTTTCAAAAAGGGGATTTGCTATTTGCTGAGGGGGCTGAAGCTGATGGTTTTTATATCGTAGCTACAGGAAAAGTAAAAGTCTATAAGCTCTCCGCGGATGGCCGGGAGCGTATTCTTCATGTGGTTCAGCCGGGGAACAGTTTTGCTGAAGCCGCTATTTTTGATGATGGGCGTTACCCTGCATTCGCTGAAACACTTGATACCTCAACATTATTATTTTTCCCCAAGCGGGAATTCCTGGATCTGTTACATTGCCATTCTCAGTTAGCAATCAATATGATTGCCGGATTATCCCGTTTTCTGCGCCAATTTACGGTGCAGATTGAAGATCTGACCTTCCGTGATGTCCCTGCACGGTTGGCACGTTATTTACTCAGTCTTGATCAGTCGACGTCTCCATCTGTTTCTCTCCCGGTATCGAAAACGCAATTGGCTTCTAATCTGGGGACAACCAGTGAAACCTTGTCTCGAACCTTTCGGAAGCTATC
>JAGLDI010000131.1 GCA_023145655.1 Desulfuromusa sp.
TCCCCCCTTGCATCCCGGCAAAGAGTTCACCTTTGGCGCGGGAGACACCATCCAAGCCCTGCAGTGTTTCCAAATGTGCAGCACCAATATTGGTGATAACACCAATTGTCGGTTGGGCAATGTTAGTCAAGCGCTCAATTTCACCAAGAGCACTGGTTCCCATTTCCAGAACCGCCCATTGGTGTTCCTTCTGCAAGCGAAACAGAGTCAATGGTAAACCGATCAGGTTATTAAAGTTTCCAGCAGTTTTCAGCCCTGGAGCGACTTGTTCCAAGATTTTTGCCAGCATTTCTTTGGTGGTTGTTTTTCCAGCTGAACCAGTGATAGCTACCAGCGGTCCATTGAGCTGTAGACGACAAACGGCAGCAATATCTCCAAGTGCCCGCAAAGTATCTGCAACCCGGACAACCGGGACACTCAAACCAGCAATAACTTCTTCACTTAAACAAGCTGCAGCTCCATTTTTTACTGCCTGGCTAAGATAATTATGGCCGTCAAAACGGTCTCCGCGCAAAGGAACAAATAATGATCCTGGGTTGAGGTTCCGGCTGTCGGTAGAAATTCCACTTAGCTGGCAATTCACTTTCCGACCAGAAAACTCTCCACCAGTAATTCTGGCAATCCGTTCCAGATCAAACATGATTTTCAGCTCCGATTTCACTTCTCATATTATCTGCAACTTGCCCCATATTCAGCGCTCGGTGCAGCTCTTCCCGATCATCAAAATGGATTTTTTTGGTTCCAAGAATTTGGTAATCCTCGTGCCCTTTGCCGGCAACTAGCAGCACATCATCTTTATGAGCCACACGACTGGCAAATTCTATTGCTATACGGCGATCAGGGATAACAATAAAGCCCTCTTCAAGCACGGCTTCACTCTGACTCAACTCACGGCCGCCGACGGCTAATGCACCATTTCGAACCTGTTCCAGAATATCCAGCGGATCCTCGGTACGTGGGTTGTCTGAGGTAAAAATTGACAAATTGGAGTATTTTACTGCCACGGCGGCCATCAGTGGACGCTTTCCCTTGTCCCGATCTCCACCACAACCAACCACCGTCAGCAAACGCTGATGATCCAACTTTGACAGGGTTTTCAATGCCTGTTCTAAAGCATCGGCAGTATGAGAATAGTCGACAAGTGCCAACACACTTTTACTATTCTTAACCTTTTCGACCCGGCCAGGCACCTGAGGGGCTGCGGAAATACCTTCGGCAATCAATTCATTACTAATTCCAAACTGCTGTGCAGTCGCAGTCGCTGCCAACAGGTTACTAACGTTAAAATCACCGATCATCCCGCTTTCAATACGAATCTCTCCCTGCTCACCAGAAAAGGTTCCGCTGATCTGGTCACGACCAACCACAACCTGTTGCGGATAAACTTTGGCTCGGTTATCCAGACCAAAAGAGATCCCGTCTGGATTTTCCCGCAGTAACTCGACTCCGTAAGCATCCTCGCGGTTAATGACTGCGATGCCAGCGCCCAACAACTCAGTAAATAATCGCCTCTTGCTGGTAAAATACCGCTCTAGCGTCTGATGATAGTCAAGATGATCCTGGGTCAAATTAGTAAACACGGCGGCATCGAAGTTGATCCCGTCAACTCGATACTGTTCCAGTGCATGTGAAGAGACTTCAAGGATCAGAACATCGGCACCATGCTGGCGAAAATCAGCCATCATCCGCAGTAAGTCAATCGATTCGGGAGTTGTATTTGCCGCTTCATAACTCAAATCACCAAATCGATATTCGACTGTTCCGAATACCGCTGGAGAAAATCCTGCCTGTTTAAAAATTGCTTCAAGAAGATAGGTAATGGTTGTCTTTCCGTTGGTTCCCGTTACCCCGATAGTAAGCGCCCCCAGGGTTGGATTCCCGTAAAACTCAGCCGCCATCACCGCCATTGCCCGCCGGGCATTAGCAACCTTGATGTAGCAGACGTTCTCCATACACTCTTCGGGAATCTTTTCGGCAACAACAGCAACCGCACCCGCCTGTAAAGCCTGAGCCAGATAGTCAAAACCATCAACTTTGACGCCTGGCAGTGCAAAAAACAGCAGACCGTCCTGAACCTGCCGGGAATCACAAGCCAATCCTGAGACAACCAGATCAGCTGATCCAAGAAGCTCCAAAGGTTGGATTCTTTTCAGCAGTTTTTTTAGTTCCATGGAAACCTCTTTCCCTGCGTCCATTTTTTAGGCTCCAAAACGAATCCACGCCTGCTTGCCATAGCGGATAACTTTACCGGCAGCAGGATATTGCTTAACAACCTGGCCGCTGCCAGAGAGTTTCAAGTTCAAGTTTTTCTTTTCCATTGTCTGCAATACCTGACGATAGCTCATACCGG
>JAGLDI010000132.1 GCA_023145655.1 Desulfuromusa sp.
CTCAGGACTAACTGCTGTTCAGCGGAGAAATGATGATACGGATTATCCTGACCGGTGCAGAATCATCGGGGAAAAGTAGCCTTACCCAATATCTGGGGAAATTTTTTAACTTTCCTTATGCTCTGGAGTACGCCCGCATTTATCTTGAAAAAAATGGCCCGGAATACGATCTTGAACAACTGAAAGAGATGGCTCGGTTACATGTAAACTATCAGCAAAAAAAAGTCCCTATCTCTGCACCATGCGGAATTTTTGATACCGATCTCATCAATTATAAAATCTGGACAGAGGAAGTTTTTGGCTGCTGCCCTGCAGAAATCAGTCGTGGCATCGAACAAGAGTCACCCCATGTTTATCTCCTCTGCAAACCCGATCTCCCCTGGGAACCTGATCCACTGCGGGAAAACCGAGAGACTCTACACCACCTCTATCAGCGGCATCTTGATGAAATAATCCGACTCAACCGCCCCTATGAAGTGGTCGAAGGGCTGGGTCGAGAGCGGGAAACTAATGCGGTAGCTGCCCTCTCCCGGCTTTTACAACGACTCACAAAAACAGGGGTAATCTGATCTAAACATTTTTCTTGGTTTTTGTTAATTTATTCCGTATAATCAACCTTCCCTTTTCAGATAATTTTCTGCCCTGACGTCATGACCTATTTTACTCAAACCAGTCATGAAACTCTTGTCGGTCGCGATCATAGGCAGGCTGAATCCGGTGAATATCTGCTCATCAGTCATACCGAAACTCCGGGGGACAAGCAAAGTTTTCACTTCTACCTGATACCAGCGCATTGCCAGAAAGGTACACTTTGATGGCACAGGCTATCCGCGTTCTTATTGTTGATGATTCCGCTCTGGTCAGAAATATTCTCAGCCAGGGATTATCCATAGACCCGTGGATTGAAGTTGTAGGAACCGCCTCTGATCCCTATATTGCCCAGGATAAAATTGCCCAATTACAACCGGATGTTCTGACTCTGGATGTCGCAATGCCACGGCTGGAAGAAGTCGGTATTCTGCGTCAAGTGATAACGCAGCAGCCAATTTCTATTATCATTGTCAGCTCTCTGACTCAGCGTAGTAAACGAAGGAGTCCAACTCCTGCTTCAAGATGCCCGGAATGAAAAGAACTATTCCGGTAAAGCTGATAAAGCTGGAATCACTCCTGATATCTATATAGATGAGAATAAAACACAGCGTTTTTGCGCTTCTCATAATCTAATACGTAATCAACCTCCTATAGCTCCCGAAAGGGAGCAGAAGGAACAACCATGAAAAAGCTTATCATCCTGATCACGCTGGCGATCCTTCTCGTATCCTCTAACTCATTCTCTGCTGGTTTTATGAAAGATACTGATCCCAGAGTCCTCGGCCACGTGTTCGGTGAAAGCATCCTCCGGTTCTCTGCTATGGTAGGAGCTACCAATAACAATATGAGCGTAGATCAACTTGTAGAAATCACTGAAGTACTCATCCGTGCCGGTTACATAGCTGGTAAATACGGAGAAGACCTTGAAGATGGGATTCAGAATTACATCAATGCATACGATAAAGCCTACAATAAAGGACGCTAAGCTCTTCCCTCTCCCCAACCCTCACCGGGCGGTTAACGTCTGCTCCGTGAGGGGTACAGAGCTTCAGGGATTACCGTATGTTTCATGCGGCATGACATGGGGTGATAGTACCTCTTTAGGAGTAGACATATGCACCCGAGTAAAAGGAAATAAGATCACGATGAAAGCTCTCGAAGCAGGGGCGGTTGATTTTATCGCTAAACCCATCCGTAACTTCCCTACTGGATTAAACACAATGTTGACGGAACTACGCTCCAAAGTAAAGATCGCCGCGATAGCCAATCTCTCCTGTTGCGGAGGGGAAAAACCACACCCTCCTGCAGGAAGGGCAGCGACGACACCTTCCACACTGGCGGAGCCTGACGATAAAATAATTGCTATTGGGGCATCAACCGGAGGGACTGAAGCAATTCGCAAGGTGATTGAAAAGTTTCCAGTGACCACCCCTGGAACAGTCATCGTCCAACACATGCCGGTTGGTTTCACCAGAATGTTTTCTGAGCGTCTTAATCAACTTTGCCAGATGGAGGTCAAAGAAGCGGAACATGGTGATCGGCTTCGCTGTGGACTGATTCTGATTGCACCCGGAGGGAAACAGCTGGAAGTTGTTCGTTCTGACGGGCACTATGAAGTTCGACTCGGTAGCACAGAAAAAGTCAGTGGCCACAGCCCCTCTGTCGATGTAATGATGCATTCTGTAGCAAAACATGTGGGGGCAAATGCCGTTGCCGCCATGCTGACCGGAATGGGTCAGGACGGTGCCGAAGGGATGTTAGCTATGAAACAGGCCGGTGCCCGTTGTATCTCTCAGGATGAAGCCTCTTCGGTGATTTTTGGCATGCCAAAGGTCGCCTATGAAAAAGGTGGTGCCGAACGACTGGTGCCATTGGACAATATTGCAACATCGCTGTTAAATCTTCTCACCTGAGTTGAACCACAAAAACAACATGGGTTTAGCCTTGATCGACTAAACCCACGTCATTGCTATCAAATTCTAAAGTATCGTTAATTTTCGACTAAAATCTTCCGTTGGGCGGTATAGAGCATACGGACCAGATCGTATTCAAAAGGTGAACCGGTTCCATGGTAACGGAAAGGCTGACGTTTTCGCTTATCAACTGCCGTTAAGGCACTGAAAATCAACCTGATGTCATTATCCTCCATCCAGTCTGACTCAAGCTCCTTGGCAACATAGGTGAAAGCCATTGAATCGACGACAAGTCCAGCGGTATCACGCAAGTTGGAAGGACCAAAAACCGGCAAGACAAGATAGGGGCCATTGCCGACACCGTAGTGTCCCAGGGTCTGACCAAAATCCTCCGGTTGTCGACGAATATTCATACTGGTCGCCGGATCCCAGAGCCCTGCAATACCAACCGTGGTATTAATAGCAAAACGGGCCAGAGTGATCCCCGTCGCTTTAAATTTCAGCTGCAGGAGGTTGTTGGTAAAGTTACTGAATTCATAGATATTATCGATGAAGTTAGAAACTCGATCCTCAGCATAATCGGGCATGATAAAGGTGTAAACACCGACAATCGGCAGAAAAATAAACTTGTCGAAATAGTAATTAAAACGGTACACACCACGATTAAAGCCCTCCAACGGATCGCTGACCTCTACTGCACCCTGCTCAGTATGGACAACATCTTCAAATTGACGCAGAGGAGGTTGAGTGTCGGCGGTATTTTTTGGTATGGTTGAACAGCCGCTCAACAGTAGAATACTCAATACGGTCATCAACAGAAGCATTTTCACTTGAATAGATTCAGTCATGATCAACCCTCCTGTCCGTCAAAAAAATTAACCATAAAACGGACGACATCGGGATGGTTCATATTGCCGCAATGCCCCCCCGTTGGATAAATTTGTGCCCGGTTACCGAAAACTCCGTGCAGGTAATCAACCTCACCAGGCGCCATAATGATATCATCCTGATTATGTAACAAACCGATCTTCTTGGAACTGCGGAGGTATTTTT
Source organism: Desulfuromusa sp. (assembly GCA_023145655.1). Lineage (GTDB taxonomy): Bacteria > Desulfobacterota > Desulfuromonadia > Desulfuromonadales > Geopsychrobacteraceae > Desulfuromusa. The sequence continues at coordinate 3,558 of JAGLDI010000132.1, forward strand.
CGATATGATTCAGGCTGAGCTGATCAATCAATTCCTGCTCGGTAAGATCTGGATTCTTGGCATGGAAATAGGGGTAGAAATACTCATGGAAGTAATCGGTAAATGCAGTTCGAAGTCCAACCATCGCATAGCGGGTCAATGAGGTTGAATTATTCATCTTAACATTTTTGGGGGTAATATATCCCCCCCCCCGCATCACGTCTGCAGTAAACATCATATCAGCAGAACTTAGCGCAAAGGAGAGCCCAACCAGTGACGCCAGAAAGTCCTCCCGTGGTGGATGACGCTTGTAAGCCTTATAGATAAAATCTCCACTTAAATCAAAATAGCCCATCTCCGCATAAAGACTGGAAAAACTTTCGAGAAGGTTCTGGTACCATACATTCAGGTTTTTTATTCCACCAGGAATATTATCATTCAGCAGTTGATCAAGCCTTGAGACCGAATTATATAAGTTGGCAGGAGGATTGATTAACAGTACCCTCTTAAAATTGAATTGTTTTTCTGTCTCATCAAGCAACGAAATGTAAGCCGATTGAATTCCGCCAAGGCTGTATCCCGTCAAATAAAAATCGGTCACCTTGACCTTACTTTTCACCTTATCCAGGGCAATTTTCATGACCCGGTAGAGATCTTCAGCGTCATCATTAAGGTCACCCGGCACCATTGATTTTGAGGCATTGATGATAAAACTTGAATAGGTGGGTGAAGAGATAGAGATGACATGATAGCCCGCTTGATAAAAAGCTTTCTGCATATGAATCATCTTGGGTGAATTGTAACGGGCTCCGGTTCCGGCAATAATAAAAATCAGCGGGGCTTCATCCTTCTGGTAGACCAGAGAGCATTCTAACCCTTGATCATACCAGAAAACATCTGGCACTTTACGCTCGGGAAAGGGGTGGACCCGGAAAACCTTGGTCGGCACTTTCTCAGGCAATTCAGCCTCATAAACCGCTGGGACTTCCATAACTGTCGCTTCATATGGATTAACATATGGGAAAAAGTATGGCTTTTCCGCAACCGCCGGACCGACCAGCATGCACATAATAAAAATAGCCAGGGCCAGCAAAAACATTTTTCGCATTATTTCCTCCTGTTTTTATGACATTAAACCCGTTAGAGGCTCGAATATATCGTCTGTGTAGATGATTACTGAATAAGACCAGTTTCCCGGAAATAACGTGCTGCACCCGAATGCAAGGGGACAATAACATCCTCGGACATCTCCATCCGGTTCAACTTGGCAAATGCCGGATGTTGCATCCGGAACAACTTGAGGTTGTCCATCACCTGCTTAACCACCCGGTAAACGGTCTCTTCATCCACATCTGCACGAGTGAAGAGAATTGACTTGATACCAACGGTTGGAATTGCCCCCTTATCCTCCAACTTATCGTAATACTGCGTGTCAACCGTTGTTGCTGAGAGGTATGGACGGCTTGCTGCCAAGCCACTAATAAAGGTCTGATCAAATGGGATAATACGGACCTTTCGATCACCCTCTGTCGCTTCCATTACCGAAAGATTGGGATGACCAACCGTATAAAAATAGGCATCAATATCATCGGCCTGAAGTCTCTCTGATGCTTCGTAGGTAGGGTAATTAAATAGTTCAAGATCCGCCGCCGGATCTATTCCCAATTTTTCCAGGACAACCACTGATGTTTCCTCATCACTTGACCCGAAAACACCGATATTGACCCTTTTCCCTTTCAGGTCTTTAGCGATATTGATCTCCGCATCCATAGCGGCAATGATAGTGAGATCCTCAACGTATAGCCCCAGGACGGCACGCAAGTTATTTTTTTGTTGACCGTCAAAGTACTCGATACCGTTCGAGGCAAAGTACAGGAAATTAGCTTGGGAAATCCCGAAATCAACGTCACCTGACAGCACAACATCAATATTTTCAAGCGACCCTTTCGAGGCCTGATTGGCCATCCAACCGCCAAACTCATGACGTTTCTTGTTGAACATCTTAGCGACTGCGCCACCGGCACTGTAATAGACACCGTTGATGCCGCCAGTTGTAATGGTTGTTATCGGTTCAGTGGCGATAGAGGTGGCAGGCAGAGTGTAAACCAGCAACAGAGCAAGAAAAGCACTGCAGACTACCCGAGTCAGAACACGTTTCATAGTTATCTCCTTTAAAATTTGATTAAATCAGTGAAACGATAACAAGATAAAGAGCTTATCTAATTTTATGGTTGCTGAATGAAAAAGTATCCAGAAAAAAATCTTCGAAATATCAATAATGGAGGATACGTGATTCTGATCCAAAATCCAAGTAAACTAAAGTTGACGCTCATCTCCAATGTAAATGGAAATCTATATTGGCTGGGTGTTGAAAAACATTTTTGAGGGCTTGAGTGCAAGGCAAAAATTGTCAGAAAAGAGCAATTTACATCCTGTAAATGAGCATTTTGAGACAATTATCAACACAGCAATCGCAACGCAGATAGTTTTTCAACAGCCTGCTAAATGACAGGCGCTCCAAGCCTACAGGGTAGATAGGATTCAAAACAGGCAAGGGACTACAAATTTATTCGAGAAGCTGGCTCTCGTCGAGTTTTTGCACCAGAGCAGGAACAAACCTATTGATTGCTGCTTGTCTTGATCCGCTGACTTTGATTCGTGATAAATCAGACCAGATCGGCTTATTTCTTTGTACGTCAAAAAGAGTTGTTGCGATAGTAAAGTAGTCAATATCATATTCCCTCACCGGATAAATAACTGATCCGACATAGACCGTATACCAACCATTCATATACACACCAGTGGCCGCAAAATAAGCCCCATCTGGTTGGTAATTGGCCACCGAGTCCTTCATAATTGAGCGGGACACCAATACGGTATCAACGTCCAACTGTCTGACTTTTTCTACAACCTCTTCCCGAGTGATTTCTGTCCCGTGTTCCGGCAATACCTTGTAACTTGGAATTGCGGCAATACCCAAAGCATTCAGCTTAAGGGTGATAAAGTTTTCATACTGCCTACGCATATAGTCTTGTTCAACAACAGATATGACCAAAACTGTATGCAGTTTCTTTGCATACGTCGGATCCTTCCATTCATGTATCGTTTTAATTGAAGAACAGGCCGTCAACAAGGTTAAGAGCAACAAGCTGATAATAATTCTTGGGGGTTGAAACATTCTCACGGCACCTATCCTTTTTATCTGGGCAGCTAACATTTTTTTATTATCAGTAATCTCTTCAGCATCTGCAGACAAACTTTTAACAACGGCACGATCTCTCAGCACAAAAGATTTTCAAGCCCCTGAATAAAAGCAGGACAATAGATGGGTAAAATGACTCAGGGAACCTGCATTTGAATTTACAGGTTCCCTGAAATATTACGATCTATAATCAGTTAAAATTTATAAGTAGCCATAACCCCAGCCTTAAACTGGTTACTATTACCCTCATCATCAACCAACGGGCTGTCCTTGGCATCATTCAGCAGAGCAGTATAGCCCAGGATACCAGTTAAACCCCAGCTCTCGCCAAAGGCATAATTGCTAGTCAGATTAATCCCAAAGTCTTTAAGCCCGGAATCTGCCTTATAGCGATCCAGACCACTACGATCAGCATCTTTCCGATCAACTGAAAAATAGGTATCCATGTAGTCTTTATCGGCATAGGTCGAGGAAATACCAACCCGATTCTTGAGCCCCACTGCCGCAAAAGAATAACCCGCAGCAAATGTGGTCAGATAGCCGTCATGCTTGTCAGACGTGTCAGTGACCCATTGCAGACTGGCATCCCACCCCTCAGCGTTAAAACCACCAAAGGCTCCAGCCTCTAAAGTCGCATCAATTTTTTTCATGTCAGCAACTTTGTTATTACTGACATCATCATTCCTCTTACCGCGATATTGCAAAACCGGTCCAACACTCCAGGTCTTGCTGGGGACAACATTAGCGCTAAGCTTATTTCCCATAAATTTAACAAAATAGCCCTGTTCCCATTTCGCATTAAACATGAGGAGAGGAGCAGCCGTATAGTCTTCTGAACCTTCATAATCTGGGACAGCCACCAGGCCAGCGCCCATACTCATGTCAACCTCACCGGCCCAGAGTGTTGCAGGTAAACTGAAACAGATTAAGGTGACAAGAAGTAGTGGGATTAATTTGAATTTAGTTTTTTTCATATTGTCCTCCGTTAGGTGTACGGTATGAAACTCTATACTTCGTACAAGTTATAGAACTACCACAGTCTGGCAAAAGTTCTTCTCATTAATTAACAGGTTATTCTATCTCCATAAAAAGATAAAAGCAATACGGCAACAGCATACTTAATCGTTATCCTGCGGACCGGTTGGTTCCACCTCTTCTATTCTGACCTTTT
>JAGLDI010000133.1 GCA_023145655.1 Desulfuromusa sp.
GCGATTCCAGACTGCAAACAATTGTCATAAGCCAGCACAGCAATATTCAACATAAAATTACCCCTTTTCACCTTTTTATGTGATTATAGAACACAAAGTGAGCAGTTGCCAATATAAATAATCCAATAAAAGCAAGTTTTAAATGGCGGAACACTTATCGACATAACGTCTAGGAGGCTGTCGAATTTGACGAATCGTGGCGAGAATTTAGCTGATTGAGGACAGATTTTATAGATTTGAGAGCTAATAGCACCGCTATTTGACGAAAATATGGACCAATCAGATGAATTCGCAGTAGATTCTTGTTTAGTGCGACAGTCTCCTAGGGGATGATGAGATTGTCATATCTGAGTTGAAACGAATACAGACAGGGGGAATTGTGCAGCAGTTTTTCTTTAGACCAAGAGCATTCGGTCAGAGATAAATTCTTCACCGCGAACTTTATAGAATTGTTCCAGCAAATCATCTACCGTCATCCGTTTTTTCTCATTCCCTGAAACATCCAGTATCACCCGACCACCATGAAGCATGATCAACCGATTGCCAAACTGTAAGGCTTGATGCATATTATGGGTGACCATCAAGGCAGTTAAATGGAGAGTATCGACGAACTGCTGTGTCAGTTTCAGCACTTGTAGTGCTGTTTTAGGATCAAGTGCAGCAGTATGTTCATCAAGAAGTAAAATTTTTGGCTTAATTAAAGTTGCCATTAGAAGTGTGAGTGCTTGCCTTTGACCACCTGATAACAAGCCAACTTTATCTTTCAGACGATTTTCCAGTCCCAAGTCCAACAGCGATAACTGCTTACGGAATAATTCACGATCTTTCCGCTTAACCCCTCGCTTTAATCCATGTGATTTACCACGACGGTTTGCCAATGCTAAGTTCTGTTCGATCGAAAGGGTTCCACAGGTTCCAAGAAGTGGATCCTGAAAAACCCGGCTGATTTGGTTAGCACGTTTGTATTCAGGCCAATTAGAAACATCCTCTTCATCAATCAAAATAAAACCACTGTTAATGGAATAACTACCGGCCAAGCAATTCAACAAGGTACTCTTACCTGCGCCATTGGAGCCAATTATAGTAATAAAATCCCCTTTTCGTACCTTCAAATTGATTTTTGACAGAGCTAGAACTTCATTGATACTGCCTGGATGAAATATTTTCACCAGATCATTGATCTCAATCATCGGCGCAATACCTTCCCGCGCAACTTCGGCAGGGTCAGAGCAGTAACTACCAGCAGTGCCGTGAGGAGATTGAGATCACTTGGAGTAATAGAAAAACTGCCTAATTTCAAACTTAACGCCAAGGCAATAGTTAACCGATAGATTAATGATCCAAGTAACGCCGCAAGGAGAGCTCGACCGATTGTACGGCAACCGAACAGAGTTTCACCAACAATAACTGATGCAAGTCCCGCGACGATCGTGCCCACCCCCATATTGACATCAGCTGCTCCCTGGCTCTGACAGAGCAGAGCACCACTGACCGCTGCCAAACCATTTGAAAGACCAACTGTCAGGATAACGATCCGATCGGTATTAACACCCTGGCTGGTAATCATCTGCTGATTCGCTCCTGTTGCCTGCATCGCTAGGCCAAAAGCAGTCTGCAGCAACCAGAGCAGGAACAACAAAGCAAGAGAGGAGAATATTCCAAAAAGCAATGGTGCCGCATTAAACATGCCGATTCCGCCATTTATGAGTGGCTCAAGGATGGTTGATTTACCCAGCAGGGTGATATTTGGCCGACCCATGATCCGTAAATTAATAGAGTACAGGGCAATCATGGTTAAAATGGAAGCAAGTAAGTGGAGAATTCCAAACTTGGTACTGAGAATACCTGTCACCATTCCTGCGAGGAATCCTGCCAAAAGGGCAAACAGCAGAGAAAGGAAGGGGTTAACCCCGGCAGTAATCGCGACGGCAGAAACTGCGGCACCCAAAGGAAGGCTGCCATCAACGGTCAAATCAGGGAAATCAAGAACTCGAAAAGTCAGGTAAACTCCGAGAACCAAAAAACCATAAGCGAAGCCCTGCTCGATGGCTCCCATAAATGCAAAATAAGTCATTCTATCTCCGGGAACGTGAAAAAACACACATCTGCTGCTTTTCGATCAAGAAGAAAAACTCGACATAATAGCCACGCCTCCTTTTCCTTCTTTTCACAAACCTTGTAGCTGTGTCCTTTTTCACGTTCCGATGACCAGTCTACTCGATAATTTTATCTGCTTTTTTCAGCAGTGCTTCTGGAATCTCCAACCCCATTTTTGCGGCAGACGCGGGGTTCAGATGGATCTGAAATTCGCGCAGAGTTTCTACCGGCATGTCAGCAGGGTTGGCTCCCTTAAAAACTCGGCTGACCATTTCACCAGTCTGGCGACCCATTTTATAATAGTCAACCGCCAGAGCCGCAACAGCTCCTCGGCCAACAGAATCAGTATCCGCAGCAAAGATGGGCAGTTTGGCCTGATAGCCAATTTGTGCGATTGCTTCAAATGCAGAAACGACCGTATTGTCAGTAGGAATATAGACAGCGTCCACTCGACCGATCAGGCTTTTTGCCGCCTGGAAAACTCCGGCAGAATTACTGACCGTAGCCTCTTCGATAGAGATTCCTTTTTTACTTGCCTCTTCCTTAAGAATTCGCACCAAAGTGACAGAATTAACCTCTCCTGAGTTATAAATGACACCTATAGTCTTCAGTTCGGGTAAAAAGTCGAGAATGAGCTCCAATTGTCGATCAATAGGGCTCATATCGGTCGTCCCGGTAATATTTCCACCGGGCTGCTCCAAGGATTGAACCAGTCCGGCTCCAACTGGGTCGGTAACTGCGGCAAAAACAATCGGAATATTCTTGATTGCCTGGGCACAAGCCTGAGCGGTGGGAGTGGCAATACCAACAGCAACATCCGGTTGCTCACCAAGCATTTGCTTCGCTATTAAGTTGGCAGTAGCAATATTCCCTTGAGCGATATGATCATGGTAGCGGACTGAAAGTCCCTGCGCTGTCAGTTCATCCTTGACCCCTTGGCGCAAGGCATCAAGTGCCGGGTGCTCAACAATCTGGTTGAACGAGACAGTATAGTCAGCAGCCAAGCTTGGTATTGCCGACAGTAGCAATATCAATAGACAGGTAATTTGGTAAATGGAACGTTTCATAGAAAATCTTCTCCATTATAATAATTAGTTTGTTGCAAGAAAAAACAAGGTAAGTTCAAAAAATCCTAAAGGCAGCTACACCCTATTTCGATTTTTCAAAACACTGGAACCGCGCGAAACCGTAGCGATGCCAACACCAAGGCTCTCCGCAATTTGCCGTTGCGGAACTCCCTCTGCCAGCATTTCAAAAATCTGCAATCGTTTTGCCACTTCATCAAGCTCACTGGCCGTCAATAGTCCACTGAGAGCCTTTTCCATCTCCTCTGGAGAATTCTGTGTAAGCAAATGATTGAC
>JAGLDI010000134.1 GCA_023145655.1 Desulfuromusa sp.
GCTCCGTGAATTTGCCGATGAAAAAGGGGAGCTTAACGTCAAGGTTGGTGACGTGTCTGATGTCCTGATCGGTGGTGGTGAAAGTGACAGTGGTTTGATCGTCCTTTCAAAAGAGAAAGCTGATCGGCAAAAGATCTGGAATTCTCTTGAGGAAGATGCTGTGGTTGAAGGTCGGATCATCAGTCGTATCAAAGGGGGACTCTCTGTTGATATCGGGGTTAATGCTTTCTTGCCGGGATCTCAGGTTGATCTGCGGCCAGTGCGTAACCTGGACAAAGTGATTGGACAAGTCTTCGATTTTAAGATTATCAAGCTGAACAAGCGACGTGGAAATATTGTTTTGTCACGGCGGGTTCTGCTCGAATCAGAGCGTGAGTCGCATCGCAGTAATACTTTAAAAACACTTGAAGAAAATCAGGTCATTGAGGGAATCGTTAAAAATCTGACTGATTACGGTGCATTTATTGATCTTGGTGGTATCGATGGTCTGTTGCATATTACTGATATGTCATGGGGTCGAGTTAAGCACCCCTCGGATATTCTTGCCGTTGGTGATAAAATTAATGTCAAAGTTCTTAAATTTGATAAAGAAAAAGAGCGTGTCTCTCTGGGTCTTAAGCAGATTGCGCCTGATCCATGGTTAGATGTTGCAACTAAATATCCGATTGAGTCAAAAGTAACTGGAAAAGTTGTCAGTCTAACCGATTACGGTGCATTTATTGAACTTGAAGAGGGTGTAGAAGGTTTGATTCATGTCTCTGAGATGAGTTGGACCAAGCGGGTCAAACATCCCAATAAAGTCCTTTCAATTGGTGATGATGTAGAGTCTGTGGTTCTGGCTCTTGATACCGACAACCGGCGTATCTCCCTTGGACTGAAGCAGATTGAAGCGAACCCCTGGGATGTTATCGGTGAGAAGTTTCCGATTGGTACCATTATCGAGGGTCAGGTTAAGAATATTACCGATTTCGGTATTTTTGTCGGAGTTGATGAAGGCATTGACGGGTTGGTCCATATTTCCGATCTGTCTTGGACGAAGCGAATCAAACACCCTTCTGAAGCTTATAAAAAAGGGGATCTGGTCAAAGCTGTTGTCTTGAATATCGATCGTGAAAATGAACGCTTTTCCCTTGGTTTGAAACAATTGAATACCGATCCTTGGGAGACTGTTCCCACTCGTTATGCTCGTGGAACCATTGTGAGGGGGAAGGTTACTTCGGTCACCGATTTCGGTATTTTCATCGAGCTTGAAGAGGGAATTGAAGGGTTGATTCATGTTTCCGAATTAAGCAAAGAAAAGATCGATAGCCCGAAAGATTTTGCCGAAGTTGGCTCTGAACTGGAAGCAGGGGTGCTTCAGGTTGACACTGTTGATCGTAAAATTGCTCTGTCGATAAAGAATCTTGATGTGCAGAAGGAAAAAGCACAGGTTAGTGAGTTTATGGGTGCGCAAAAGACTGCGACATCAAACCTGGGTGATTTGCTGCAAGGAGCTGTTGGTCGTAAATCTGAAGACTAATTTGTTACTGAACCTTAATTGGGGTTCCTGAGTTTTCAGGAGCCCCTTTTTTATTGGCTAAAATGAAAAAACGTCCTTTTTTAATGGCATCCTTAACTATTGCCGGAGTTTTTATTTTTTTCCTGTTGGTAGTTTTTACTTCAGGAATATTCCGTAATGGTTCAGTTATCGTTTCTATCAGTGATAAGATTGGTATCCTTGAGGTTGAAGGCCCTATCGCTGACGCAACTTTGCTGCTCGCACAGATCAAAGAGTTCAGAGACCAGGATAATATTAAAGCCGTTGTCGCAAGGATCGATTCACCTGGGGGCGGGGTTGCCCCTTCGCAAGAAATTTATGCTGAACTTAAGCTTTTAGCTGCTGAAAAGACGCTTGTGGTATCAATAGGATCTGTTGCTGCTTCGGGGGGGTATTATCTTGCCGTTGCCGCTGAGCGTATATTTGCCAACCCTGGATCGCTTACCGGCAGTATCGGCGTTATTATGTCCTTTCCTAATTACCGGGAACTGATGGGTAAGGTTGGGGTTCAGACAGAAGTTGTTAAAAGTGGTCGATTTAAAGATATTGGTTCAGCAACACGCCCATTTACTGCTGCAGATCGAATTTTGTTGCAGGGGGTGATTGATGATGTTCATCAGCAGTTTGTTGAAGCTGTCAGTGATGGACGCCACATGCCGGTAGACAGACTTCAACCCTTTGTTGACGGGCGGGTTTTTACTGGGCGGCAGGCTAAAGAAATTGGTTTGATTGATGAACTTGGAACCTTGAATGATGCAATTAAGTATGCCGCTAAGGTTGCAGGTATTGATGAAGATTCTGACTTGGTTTATCCAGAACCGGAAAAAACAAATATGATCGAACGGTACTTACAGGGAGCTGTAAGTCGTTATCTTGGAATTAATCTCATTGAAAAACGTATAACTGGCCCTCAGTATTTTTGGGATGGTTATTGATTTTCTGAAAAATTTGGAAGGTTAATATGACAAAGAGTGAACTGATTGAACAACTGACTGATGGTCACGATATTTTAAATAAAAATGATGCTGAGATGGTGATTAATCTGATTTTTGGCCGGATTACGAATGCGCTTGCAGATGGTGATCGAGTTGAAATTCGTGGGTTTGGTTCTTTTTCAGTCCGTGAGCGCGCTGCTCGTGAGGCGAGGAATCCTAAGAGTGGTGAATTGGTTGAAATTCCATCACGTAAAACCCCATTTTTTAAAACCGGTAAGGAGTTGCGCGAGCGGGTTGATTGTTAGTTTGCTAAGAAATAGATGAAAAGAAAAAGGCTCTGAGAT
>JAGLDI010000135.1 GCA_023145655.1 Desulfuromusa sp.
AGCGACATCCCCAGCTTATCAATCAACAGTGGCAACAACGGAGCCAAAAATGCGGAGAAGGTATCGTGGGCAAGGTGGGCGAGGGACAAGATCAGCACCTCAGATTTTTTAAATTCGCTATTTAATTTCACTACAGTTCCATTTTCAAGTTGATGCTATTCGGTGATGCGACCAGATAATATTTATAGAGTTTTTTATATGGTCTATTTCTACGCGGGGAGCATAGCATAAAGCAACAAGATTTCCTGACCAATCAGTCTGGACCTTGCAAAAACCGATTGCCCTTGTCTTTGGGGTATCAAATCAGCTATTTTTACCGGCAAGTTTTCTCATCATCTAACATCTTCTGTTGCGACACCCTCGATAGAGAGTTTTTTTAAATGAAGTTAGTCATCGGCAATAAAAATTATTCCTCATGGTCACTTAGACCCTGGTTGTTGCTCTCAGCCTTCAAGGTTAAATTTATTGAAATCCAGGAGTCTCTAGCGGAAACAGGAATCAAAGAACGCTTTGAACAATACTCCCCCTCCGGAAAAGTTCCAGTTCTCCTTGATCAAGAGCTCATCATCTGGGACTCGCTGGCAATTTGTGAATATATTTCAGAGAAATATTTAGCCGGAAAAGGGTGGCCGGAAGATCTCAACAGCCGGGCAGAAGCAAGAGCCGTCTGTGCCGAAATGCATTCCAGCTTTATGGCACTCCGAAATGAGCTGCCAATGAATTGCCGGGCAAGCCGAAAGTTAGACTTATCCAGCGCAGCAAAAGTTGATATTTCTCAGATTGACTCTATCTGGTCACATTATACGAAACAGAACTCCTCGATTGGCCCATGGTTATTCGGTGAATTCTCCATAGCCGATTGTTTCTTTGCTCCTGTGGCCTTCCGATTTTCAACCTACGGAGTTTCTCTGTCAGAGTCGGCGCAAAAATATTCTTCCCGCTTACTTAAACACGCAAGTGTCATTGCCTGGCAGGAAGCGGCCCGGGCAGAAACTGAAATTATTCCCCGGGACGAAGCCGGGACAGAATAAACAACAATCCATATTGAATCATCTTGACGTGTTAAATCAAAAAATCACCAGCAAATTGGCAGTTTTCTGCAGGGAGCAAACATAGATGTCCGATAAACAAACTGAATCAGTCCATATTCTTCCCTTTGGCGGGATGGGTGAAATCGGAATGAATATGATGGCCATTGAATATGGGGGTAAAATCCTGCTGATTGATTGCGGCTTGATGTTTCCAGAAGCCTACATGTTTGGCATCGATCTGGTTCTCCCCGATATCAAAGCCCTCGAAGAACGCCGTGAAGATATTGTCGGGCTGGTTTTGACCCACGGCCACGAGGATCATATCGGTGCGATTCCGTTTCTCTGGCGACAACTTGGGGAACCAGTCATCTACGGAACCGGCCTCACCCTGGGATTGCTACACAATAAATTGAAAGAGTTTGAGCTGGATCAACAGGTTGAGTTGGTGCAGATCCAACCTCGTAAAAAAATTGATCTGTTCCCTTTCGAGGTGGAACCCTACCGAGCCGCCCATTCCATTGTGGACGGAGTGGGTCTGGCAATCAAAACCCCCGCCGGGATCGTCATTCATAGTGGCGATTTCAAAATTGACCAGACCCCGGTTGATGGCCAAACAACTGACCTGGCCCGGCTGGCAGAACTTGGTGAAGAGGGGGTTCTGTTATTGCTGGCCGATTCCACCAATGTTGAGAATGAGGGATACACCCTGTCAGAACGGAGTGTCGGAAAAGTTCTGGATGAGATGATTCCGCAATGTCCACAGCGGGTCATTGTCGCGACATTTTCATCCAATATTCACCGAATCCAGCAGATTGCCGATGCGGCAAAAATTGCCGGTCGAAAACTTCTGATCAATGGTCGCAGCATGGTTAGTAATGTGGATATTGCCCGACAGTTGGGCTATCTGACTATCGCAGAAGAACAATTCATGGATCTGCGTGAGATGCGTGATCTACCACCGGAACAGGTTCTGATTATTACTACGGGCAGTCAGGGAGAACCATTAAGTGCCCTGATGCGGATTGCTCTGGGAGATCACAAGCAGATCAAATTAGAACCAGGTGACACAGTTATCCTGTCATCAAAGTTTATCCCTGGTAATGAAAAAGCAATCAGCGATTTGATTAATAACCTGTACCGCCGTGGAGCTGAGGTGTTTTACGAAAAAACCAGTGAAATTCATGTATCCGGACATGCCAGTCGCGAAGAGTTGAAGCTGGTGCACAATCTGGTTAAACCGAAATACTTTGTCCCGATCCATGGTGAATATCGCCATCTGGTCAAACATAAACAGTTGGCTATCGAAATGGGGCTACCACCGGAGAACACGCTGGTTCTTGAAAATGGTCAAAAACTCATTGTCAATACCGAAGAACTCAGATTGGGCGAGAGCTTTGAAACCGGTCGAGTGTTGGTCGATGGTAAGGGGGTTGGTGATGTCGGTAAAATGGAACTGCGAGATCGACGCCATTTAGCCAACCATGGTCTGGTTATCCTGATGTTGGCAATTAACCAGTCAACGGGGGAAATTGTTCATGGCCCGGAAATTTTCAGCAAAGGCTTTATTCCGGAAGACAACCGGAAGAGTGATATACTGCTGGCCGAAGCAAAGCAGGCGGTCTGCAATCTGTTGCAGGAGCACAGTCAGGAAATGCTCAGTGATTGGGAAGAACTCCGTGTTGAAGTCCGCAAAGCATTGCGGCGTTGTTTCAACAAGCGAATTGCCAGGCGACCTTTAATTCTTCCTCTTATTTTACAGCTATAAAAGTTTTTCGCTGGCACACGACAACAATAATCGGCTATTCTCCCACAATCAGTGACTTTTGACACACCTCAACCAATTGAAAAGTCTGTATTTATGAGCAAAGAAATTCCAGAAGTCCCCACAGAAAATTGGATGCGTAAAGAGATTCTTGGGCTGATCTGGCTGGCTCTGGGTATTTTTCTCCTAGTCTGTCTCGGCAGTTACAGTAACGACGATCCTTCATTCAACAACAATCTCAACCCTGACCAGATCAATAACCTGGTTGGAGTCTTTGGTGCCTACCTGGCAGATCTTCTTTATCAAGCATTTGGTCTGACCGCCCTGCTCTGGCCCCTCGGTTGCCTCAACCTGGCCTGGCGCTGGTTGAAGCTTCGCGAAGTCCATTTCCGTTTTATCCGACTGGTCGCTTTTTTGATCCTTCAGATAACCATTGGAGGATTACTGGCACTCAAATTTACCACCGTTCCCCTCTTTGGCAACCAGATCAATGAGGCCGGTGGAGCAATTGGGCGAGTTTTGGAACAACTCCTCTCCCAATATCTCAATACAGGTGGTGCGGCCATTGTTCTTGTCGTCTTTTTCCTCGTCTCACTGATCCTGTCGACACGTTTTTCTCTGGTGCTGTTTTTTGATGGCATCATGGAGCGTTCGGGGCGACGGATGGAGCGGCGGCGTGAAACCCGTAATGCACGTAAAGAACTCCGCAAAAAAGAAAAACAGATATTGGAGATCCATACTCCCACAATTATTCAACCTGAACCTAAAAAACTGATCACAACAAAGAATCCAAAAGGGAAGAAACATAAAAAGACCACAGATGAAGAAAATCAGGTTACATTCTCCTTTCTCGAGGCTCCCGGAACTTATCATATGCCGGTCTCCTCACTGTTGAATCATGACGGTGGCGAACCCAAACCAATCGATCGTGACAGTCTGACCATGGCGGCCAGAATGCTGGAAAAGAAACTCCTAGATTTTGGGGTTGAAGGGGACGTCGTTGAAGTTAAACCCGGCCCGGTTGTCACCATGTATGAATTCGCCCCGGCTCCCGGGGTCAAGGTTAATAAAATTTCCAATCTGCAAGATGATTTGGCGATGGCACTACAGGCAGTTTCCATCCGGATTGTCGCCCCAATTCCCGGACGGGGTGTCGTTGGGATAGAAATACCCAATAAAGATCGTGAAATTGTCTATCTGAAAGAAATTATCGATTCGGAACCCTTCCGCAAAACAAGTGGTAAGTTGCCAATGGCGCTGGGTAAAGATATTTTCGGCCAGGTGGTCGTTTCTGACCTAGCTAAAATGCCCCATCTGCTGGTGGCAGGATCAACTGGAAGCGGTAAATCTGTATCAATCAACACCATCATTCTTTCGCTCCTTTATCGTGCCACACCGGATGACATCCGACTCATCATGATTGATCCAAAGATGTTGGAGCTGTCGATTTACGAGGGGATTCCCCACCTGTTACTGCCGGTTGTTACCAACCCAAAGAAGGCATCACTAGCCCTCGCCTGGGCAGTCCGGGAAATGGAACGTCGTTATCAGCTGATGGCGGATAAAGGGGTGCGAAACCTCGACGGTTACAACCGCAAGTTAGCCAAAGAGGCGAAAGATACCGAAAACCTGCCTCCGGAACCTGAACCTGTTGAAGATTTTCTTGACGCAGAGATGGAACCTTCAATTTCAATTGAATCAGAAGAGGAACTTGAGCACGTTCATCTCCCCTATATCGTCGTAATCGTTGATGAACTTGCCGACCTGATGATGGTTGCTGGCCGTGAGATTGAAGAATCAATCGCCCGCCTGGCACAGATGGCACGAGCTGCCGGAATCCATTTAATCCTCGCAACCCAGCGCCCCAGTGTTGATGTTATTACCGGGCTGATTAAGGCTAACTTTCCGACCCGGATCTCCTTTAAAGTTTTTTCCCGTACCGATTCACGGACGATCCTTGATTCAATGGGCGCTGAAACACTTCTCGGAATGGGAGACATGTTATTTCTTCCACCGGGAGTTGGCTATTTGCAGCGGGTTCATGGAGCGTTTGTTTCTGAACTGGAAGTTCAGCGAGTGGTTGACTTTCTCTCCAAGCAAGGGAAACCAAGTTACGATAAATCGATCCTGAAAGTCCCCCCTGCAGCGGGGACTGATACCCCTGATGAAGAATATGATGTTCTCTGGGACGATGCCGTAAAGATTGTGACCGACAGCCGTCAGGCGTCTATTTCCATGGTTCAACGCCGCTTAAGGGTTGGTTATAATCGTGCCGCCAGAATGATTGAGAGGATGGAACAGGAAGGGATTGTTGGTCCATCCGATGGAAGTGGCAAACCGCGTGAAGTTCTAGCCAGAAAAATAGAGTAACTTTCTCCTCTCTGGAAATCTGCTAACGACTCTATCTTGCTATTCATAGAGAAGCTATATACTCTTGACAAAATGCGGTTATCAAAAGGGAGGTCGGAGATGGGACTGTACCGGCAAAATATAAAAATAAATGTTATTTATAAAGATGGGACAAAAGATCAGGTCAGCCCTGCATTACTTAATACCCTGATTGACGCAAAACAAATCGAACAGTTTGAGCGTTCAAGTGGCTGGGTCAAGGTTGACAGTGACCAGATCCGTCATGTTGGAGCAACTGATTTCCCCGGTAAAGAACGGAGAAAAGATTGATTTTCTCCTGATATCATTTAAAATTTCAATTCAGATAAAACTTGAGCCGGTTGTTATGCAATCGGCTCAAGTTTTATCTGAATCCGCCAAACCTGAAAATAATTTTGACCGGCTGTGAGTTTTCTGATATTAAAGTACATTCCTGAGATACTTGAGAGTCTACCAACAACCAACAGATAAAATTCAGTTGTTTCCCCGCTTTGGAAGAAGAGGATTGTTATGGCACTGGTCGTTCAGAAATACGGTGGCACTTCAGTGGGATCTGTGGAACGGATCCGCAATGTTGCCAACCGGATTGCTAAAACTTTTGATGCAGGTAATGAGGTCGTTGTTATCGTTTCGGCGATGTCCGGTGAAACAAATCGCCTGGTCGCTCTCGCTGCGGAAGTGACCGAAACACCGAGTGAGCGTGAATACGATGTTCTGGTATCGACCGGTGAGCAGGTGACAATCGCACTATTGTCGATGTGCCTGCAATCAATGGGCTACAATGCCAGGAGCTATCTGGGTTCGCAGATTCCCATGCTAACTGATAAGGCGCACGCGAAAGCGCGGATCAAAAGTATTGCTGATGAAAATAT
>JAGLDI010000136.1 GCA_023145655.1 Desulfuromusa sp.
ATCTCACTCCGCAAGGACAATAATGGTGAACGTAAACAGTTAATCCGCTTCACCGCTCCGGCTGACATAAAAGGGACAGGTTTTCTGACCATTGAGAAAGATGGCAGTAACAAAACCGAACAACATCTCTATCTACCAGCACTGAAAAGAACCCGACGCATTGTCGCCAGCCAAAAAGGACGCAGTTTTGTTAATTCCGACTTCACCTACGAAGACATGCAGCGCCATCCGGTCGCAGAATGGGATTATCAGCTTGGAGAAACGGCAGATGTTCTCAACCATGTGTGCTATGTCCTGACTGCCACTGCAAAACAAAACACAGAGACCCAGTACAGTAAAATTGTCTCCTGGGTGGGTAAAGACTCCTTTATTCCCCTTAAAACTGTTTTTTGGGATAAAAAAAACCGGCATGAAAAAACCTATAGTGTCCTCAGTTTCGAAATAATTGATGGCATAGCAACTGAAACAGAAACCCTCATGGAAGACCTCCTTTCAGGGCATAAAACCCGTTTAAAAAGTCGTCAGATCCGTTATAATTCAGGTCTGGCAGATCGCTTATTAACCACCCGTGCCCTGGAAAGCAGGTGAAGATAATGAAAGAATCAATAACATCGAAGGTAGGTATCAGGTCAGTATCCTTGCTGTTGGGAATTCTTCTCTGCACAGTAGCACCGTTCACCAGCTATGCAGCAGAGCTTCAAACAATCAAGTACACTTCAACTCCTGAACTGACAAGAGTTATCCTGCAACTGAACGAATCTGTTCGTTTCCAGATTTATCAACTTCCCGCATCTCAGCACGAATCAAATCGCTGCTACATCGATCTCAACAGTACCCGACAAGCGCAAAGTTTACCTCAACGGATGATGGTTAATGATTCTAATCTGATCAAAATCCGCAGCGGGGTTCATGCAACGACTCTCCGAGTGGTTCTTGACCTCGAAAAAAATAGAACCTGTGCCGTCAGTGTAGATAATAATAGTCGAATTATTATGGATGTGACCCCCTCTCTTCCATCGGCTTCTACTCGCGTTAACTCACGTGTAGCCCCTTTGGCAAACCCACTTACGGAACCACTGCCTAAAATTCTCGACATAACTGCCGAAGAAACAAAGAAGCAGTCCCAGACAACAAAACCAATCCAGCAGCAACCCCTCGAGCTCTTACCCGCCGAATTTGCCGGACTAACTTCTTCAGAAAGTAGCTTCACAACCTGGGGTTGGTTACAAGGTTTCTCTGCCGTTGACTTTAAAAGCGATCCCGCTGAGGACGATAAAATGTCCCGGCTAAAAGCAAGACTAGGGGTCGACTGGCGTGGGGAACAACACGACAACTATTCGCTACAGGGGCATGTTTCGCTCGATATCGACCATATTTTCTACGACAATGCAGCTGCCGATAACACCACCGACGTCAACCCGCATGAAGCGTACCTGCAACTGAGCACAACAAACTGGGATTTTTCTCTCGGCAAGCAACGTGTACGCTGGGGGAAAAGCGATCAGCTATCACCCTTGGATACCATCAATGCAGACGATTTACGTCAGTCCATGACTGTTAATCTGGAAGAGCGTAAAATCCCCTCATGGATGGCTCGATTACGCTGGTATGGTCAACGGGTAACAATTGAAACGATCATCCAACCCTGGTTTCAGGAATCGGAACTTGAGTATTTTGATTCCGACTGGGCTCTTTATCGCAATTTACGTCAATCAATCACAGAAAACCCCACCCTGCCAGTAAGCATCAAAGATTATGCAGCAGCAATCCGGGTTGATGAAGAACAACCAGGCAATTCCCTCGAAAACATCTCAGCAGCAACCCGCCTGACCTGGAAGACCGACCAAGCCGATTTTGGTCTCAGCTATCGTTACGGCTGGGAAACTCTACCTTTTATTAGCAGCTTTCCAGCTCCGCCCGATGAAACAGTCATGGCCACTTATAAACGTCAGCAGATAACCGGCTTCGAATGGGAAACCATCATTGATCAGATCGGTTTTCGGGGGGAAATTGCCTATATCGACAAGGTATCATTTTTGAAGGATGACTTGACCTCACAACGTCATGCTGTCAGCCACCTGGTAACCGGTATCGACTACACATCTGCTTCAGAATGGTATTTCAACCTGCAAACATCTTGGTATAAAGTTTTTAATTACGAAAAGGAACTCCTCTTTTTTGAAGAGGATAACCTGTCATTACTAGGAGAAATCCGTAAAACCGTCTGGCGCGGTAATCTCGAATTTTCCACCAAATTTAATTACACCATAACTGATCAAAGTAGCTACCTGCAGCCCGCTCTCAATCTAAAATATTTCCCTAATACCGATATTGAATTTGGAGCGATGATTTTCAACGGTGATGGGAACACTTTACTCGGTTCTTACGATAAGGCAGATCAGGTATATGCAGTGATTAAGGTTTCATTTTAATAACAAACTGGTTCACGGAAAATACAGAAAACTCGGAAGATGGAATGGTTAAACACCAAGAAAAAGGTTTTTCCGTGATTTCAGTGCATTCCATGCACAAGAAAAGCTCTAAGATCTTTGTGTTCAACAGGATAAAACCAGATAAATTATTAGAATCAAAAGTGAAAGACTTGCTATGAATACAGAGCAAATAGTTACATATCTAACAAATCACAAACAAGAACTGCATGACAAATACTCGGTTTCACGGCTAGGGCTATTTGGCTCTCATGCACGTGGTGATATGTATTCAGACAGTGATATTGATATCGTTGTTGAGCTTGAAGAACCTGATATTTTTGCTTTAATTGGAATTAAACAGCAACTTGAAGACCAATTTTGCACCAAAGTTGATATAGTCAGGTTGAGAGACAGAATGAATCAATCTCTTCGGACACGTATTGAAAAGGACGCTATCTATGTATGATTGGTCACTGATTATTGATATTTTGAAACAGATATCCTGGTCACTTGATCAAATAAGCAAGAGATTTGCACCCGTCGAAAGTATTGATGATTTCATTGGCAATGATCGTGGTTTAGAAAAGTTGGACAGTATCTGCATGCAAGTCATAGCTCTAGGTGAAGCCCTCAAGCAAGTTGATAAATTGACCAATTCTACGCTGTTGAGAAAATACCCATCTATTGATTGGAAAAAAGCAAAAGGGCTACGCGATATCATCACACATCACTATTTTGACATTGATGCAGAAATTGTTTATGCGGTCTGTAAAAATCGCTTACCCGAAATGAGAATCATTATTGATCAAATCATCAAAGACCTTGAGGTGACAGATCAAAGGGTTTAAAAATCTTTTTTTGACAGGATGAAGTTCGGATAAAAGCGGATGAAAAGCAAACAACCTCAGTCCACTGAAAACATCAGGAGGCTCGGAAGGTAAAACAAAATAATAGAAACAAAGTACTGTTTATAAGCTGGATTCAACTAGTAAGTGCAACGAATGACTTGCTGAAGAATACCTCGTTAGGGGTTCGATAACCAAGACACTTTCTTGGTCGATTATTCAGTCTTTCCATGGCAATTTGAATGTCTTCGTCAGTCACGGTTCTGAAGTCACAATGTTTTGGGAAATACTGACGGATCAGACCGTTCATGTTTTCGTTAGTCCCACGCTCCCATGATGAGTAAGGATGGGCAAAGTAAAATTCGGCTTCCAGGGCTTTGGACATCTCCTCATGTCGGGCAAACTCTTTTCCATTGTCCGATGTTAGAGTCAGAACTTTATCGGCATGGGGGCTGAGTAACTGGATGATTGTTGTGGATACCTGTTCTGCCGTTTTCTGCTCAACCTTGGCGAATAAGGCTAAACGAGCCGTTCGGTCGGTCAATGAAACAATAGCTTGTTTGTGCCCTTTGCCAATGATGGTGTCGAGCTCCCAATCGCCCCGGCGAGAGCGTTGATCGACAATGGCTGGTCGATCTTCAATACTTTGCCTGCCAGGGAGTTGGCCTCGTCGATCTCTGGCCCCATAACGTTTCTTGCGTTGTTTTTGACAGCGTAGATGCTGGTAAAGAACACCACCTGCTTTCTTGTCAGTCAGGATATACTGGTATATTCGTTCGTGACTAACAGTGGGTCGCTCAGTTCGCCGCAACCAACCGGCAATCTGTTCGGGACTCCAATCGAGGCAAAGTCGGCTTTCGATAAGATCCCACGTTTCAGTCTTGATCCGTTGGCAATGCTTACTCTGGTTCCTTTGCTCAGCTAATTGATGAGCCTGTTTTGGTCGATAACCACGCTGACCACAGTTGCGTTTGAGTTCACGATTGATCGTTGATTTATGCACTCCAAGCAGTTCTGCAATCTGAGGTTGTGAATGTCCTGCTTTCTTGAGAGCATAAATCTGGTATCTTTGTTCTCGGGTAAGCTGCGTATAGTGTCTCATCTGTGCTCCTTTGACCGGCTAGTCTAGGTAGCACAGATGCTAACGCAGCTTGCTCACTTAAAACTACCCGTGCAAAGTTGCACTTACAAGTTGAATTCAGG